>NZ_JBNRJY010000350.1:0-8598 GCF_059414725.1 Wolbachia endosymbiont of Tuta absoluta | reverse complement strand
TCCAAGTACAGCATCTCCAAATTCATTTTCAGCCCATTCATTATTCCTGTTTGCCATTTTTTACCCTCAATGTTTGCAAACTTTAATGTTGTAATACTTTATTTTTATGTCCATTTATATTTGTGGGTAATAGTAAGAATTGAATTTGCACAGCAAACAGTATAGTATAAGCTTTTAGCTCTATGCATGGACTCAAAAAAAGTAGAATTAATATTTGAAAAATTTCAACAGTCAAATCCTGCGCCAAAAATAGAGCTAAATTATACCAATCATTTTACGTTATTAGTTGCAATAGTTCTGTCAGCGCGGACGACCGATATAAGTGTTAATAAAATTACAAAGGAGCTATTTAGTATCGCTGATACGCCAGAAAAGATGTTGAATCTTGGGCAAAGTGAGCTGAGAAAATGCATAAGCAGTATTGGTTTATATAATTCCAAAGCAAAAAATATAATCGGGCTCAGCAAAATATTGATTGAGAGGTACAATAGCAAAGTGCCTACTAATTTCGATGATTTGGTATCTTTACCAGGGGTTGGGAGAAAGAGCGCTAATGTGTTCTTAAATTCAGGGCTTGGTATTCCAACATTGGCAGTTGATACTCACGTTTTTAGAGTGAGCAATAGAGTTGGGCTTGTGAAAGAAAAAGATGTACTTAAAACAGAGCAGTCTCTTTTGAATGTAGTGCCAAAAAAATACCTACTTTATGCTCATCATTGGCTAGTTTTACACGGTAGATACATTTGCAAGGCACAAAAACCTTTGTGTGAAGCGTGCACAATTCATGATTTATGTGAGTTTGAATGCAAGAGGTATAAAGTCTAGCACAACACTTCGATATTTCTTACTTTTATCATCCAAGTAGCTGATCTCTATGATGGTGTCAACCGAGTAGCTTACACTGGGATGGCTTTGTTGCATCGCTTATCGGATAGTGGGTAAAGCATAAAAAATTCATGAAACTACCTAAAACTTAGCCATGCCAATATCAGTAAATTTATTGAGTAAGTAACATTTTATTAGCAACTCTTTTTCTCGATTTACTTCAGATCTATTTCTAAAACTAAACCCAAATATTTGCTTTAATCTTGAAAAAAATCCTTCAATATATGACCTTTTTCCATAAACTGCTTCCTTCTTCCACTCTTTCACACCGTCTTTACCACATAATCTAATGGCAGCATTCCTTTCAGCCATATAATCCAATTTTGTATGCTCCGCTGCACGATTTTTCGGTAAAATTTTGTCTTTATATCATATTTTTTGCACAATTTATAAAGCTTGATAGGCTCTGTCTGCATATAATGCTTTTATAGCATGCTGAAAGCTGAGCAAGTCGCAAGCACCATAATGGTCGGAGTAGGCACCATTGCTATATTGTGCAGCTATAGCTTTTTTACTATTTATACTCAATATTACGTGTAGCTTTCTTACCTGTTTATAACTGCGATACTTCGCTATTTTCCTTACTGTGACCAGGTGTATTATCTGATACTTGTACTGTCTATGGCAATTTCAATATCTTCCATATTGTTTTTATCAACTCTGCAATCATTGATCTTAATATTGAAACCTTCTTGAAGCCTGCGAATAGCTAATGACTGCTAACTACTTGCTGCAAATATCCTTTTATAAACCCTACCGTTTGTCTTAAGCCAATTCTAAAGAGACTAGCGACTATATGCACTAAAATCACAACTTTATTACTATAAATATAATTTCCACCTCGCATTTTGGGGCTATTTTCGTACCAATTTTCTATTGCCTCATTAATAAAATGAAAAATATTTCCTCTTTCTTGCAGAAATCTGTTATATCCATGGCAGTTACTGACTCTCATTTTTTGTGACATATTTTTCTTTCGTAGGTTAAATGCCTGTTTTATAGTGAATTTCGTCAGTAACTTCCAGTTCTTTTTATCTGAGCTATGCAACAAAGCCCACTGGAATCCAGTCTTTCTTACCAACAAAAACTTAGAATAACTTTTGTTCTTAAAAAATTTCTAGATTCCAGACTCATGTTTCAATGTTAAACAAGGTACAATAGAATTGAGTAGGGTAATTTCTAGGGAATTATTATATTCTAGAAAAAGTAAAATGTCATCCAGATAGGCTAATGTACAAGGTAAGCTGAATGTCTATAAGGAAAAACAGCAAGGCATTTTAGGATTTGCTATAAATCGCATCAGGAGCTCAAGAGTACAGCTTACAATTACAGATAGGTATAGTTGAGTTTAAAGTAACTACATAAATTTACTACAATTTTCATACCTATAAGCTGCTATGCAACAAAGCCCTGTGTGGGTATAATTTTGACAGGATACAAAGCTTAATGGAGAAAGTTACGAACATCAGTGAAAAACATGGCAATTTTATTCTCATTTGCAGCTGCTATCACGTCTTGATCTTTCAATGAGCCACCTGGCTGAATTATAGCTGTAATTCCATGCTTTGCACTTTCTACTATACTATCTGGAAATGGAAAAAATGCATCTGAAGCAAGCGCTGCGCCTTTACATTTTTCACCTGCTTTTTTTACTGCAATATTCACACTATCTATTCTGCTTGTTTGTCCTGCACCGATGCCAATAGCACAACCGTCTTTTGCTATTACTATTGCATTGGATTTTACATGTTTACATATTTTCCAAGCAAAAATAAGATCTTCCTTCTCTTTTTTTGTTGTAGTGCATTCTGTCACTCGGTTTATTTCTTCTACTTTTACTGTATGGTTATTATTTTCTTGCACTAAGAACCCGCCAACAACATTTTTGATTTGATATTTTGCATTTTGCTGAAGAGATTGATGAATAATCACTCTTAAATTTTTCTTTTTTTGTAAAATTTTTAGTGCCTCTTTGTTTACCGATGGTGCTATCACCACTTCCAAAAATATCTCGTTTAATTTCTCTGATAGCTTGAAATCTATCTCCCGATTGAAAGCAACTATTCCACCAAAACTGCTTATTTCATCACATGATAGAGCTTTTTCATATGCTTTTAAAGCACTATCACTAACAGCAGCGCCACATGGATTATTGTGCTTTATTATCACTGCTGCAGGTTCTTGAAACTCAGAAATTATGTTAAGTGCAGACTCTATGTCGACTATATTATTATAGCTCAACTCTTTTCCATGTATTTTCTCCAGTGGATACTTGCTAAATTGATTGCTATAAAATGCAGCTTTTTGATGAGGATTTTCACCATATCTGAGTCCTTGTGCTTTACATCCATATAAAGTAAAAAACTCTGGTAACTCATTGCTTTTACCCTGTGATAAAAACCAATTGTAAATATTAGAATCATACTGTGCAGTCAGAGCAAATGCTTTAGTTGCTAGATGTTTTCTATATTCTAATGTTGTCTGATTGTTATTTTTGATCATCTCAGCTTTCAGTGTTTCGTAATCTTGAATGCTAGAAATCACTGAAGTGAAATGAAAGTTTTTTGCTGTAGCTCTAATTAATGCTACTCCACCTATATCTATTTGTTCTATGATTTGCTTCTCACTTGAGTTGCTATTAACCGTTTTCCAAAATGGATATAAGTTAGTTATAAGCAGATCTATCGGCTTAATTTCTAGATTCTGCATTTCCTTTTCGTGCCTTTTTCGATCACAGAGTATTCCTCCATGAATTTTAGGATGTAAAGTTTTCACTCTGCCATCTAGTATTTCTGGAAATTGTGTGTAATCTGAAACTTCTTGCGTTTTTATTCCCGCACCTGATAGCACTTTATAAGTATTCCCTGTTGAGAGAATTTCTATTTGTTGCTGCATCAAAAACGATGCAAGTTCAATTATATTTGTCTTATCGTATACTGATATTAAAGCTCTTTTAATTTTCATATGGAAGGTTTCTTAAGATTATATCTAAGAAAAGAAAATTTGTCTATATATAGCTACTACGTCATACCACTGCGGTATCTCGTTGTAGATTCCGCTAACAAGCACATAGCTGTACGAACATTGTGATACAAGAGATCAAGAAAGATGTCATCCTAGTCCCCAGACACTGGGATCCAGAAAACTTCACTTTAAATGAGCACACCAGGTAATAGAAACTGGATTCCAGTGTCAAGCACTGACCATCTACTACTCAAATTACCTGCAAATTGCAATGTTCGTACACCAAAACGCGGTATCTTGTTGTAGATTCCGCTAACAAGCAGCGGAATACCAAATTGTAGAAGTTGCTTTAGCTCTCCTCACTCTCCTTTCAAAGTAGTCTATTCTATAAATTTTTTTGTTAAACTTGATTTTAAGCCACGAACAAAATCTTTAATATCGCAAGGATTTCTTCCTTCCATTTGTACAACTTTAGGAATTAAAGTACCACCTTTTAAACTTATATGCATATTATCATTAATGATCTCACCTTGTCCTGAAGTGAAGGCTTCAAATTCAGCATCAAGTATCTTGATACGTTTATTCTCTACCTTAATGAATGCTTTTGGATAAAATGCTTTAACCTTTCTATAAGCAATTTCACAGGTGTCACTTGCGTAAATTTTATAGTCTTTTACTTTGTCAGCATAGCACGCATCGTTATCGCTCTGTTTTAAGGGAACTTGCTTTTCAATTTCGTTTAGTACTTTCAGCAGTAAATCACTACCTAATTCAGACAATTTATCATACAACGTCTTATAATTATCGCTTTTTTCAATAAGAAATTTTTTCTGTTTTAAAATAGGGCCAGAATCTAATCCTTCATCTAGCTGCATAATGCTAACTCCGGTTTCTTGATCTCCGGCTAAAATTGTGTGCTGTATCGGAGCTGCACCGCGCCACCTAGGCAGCAATGATGGATGAATATTAATACAACCATATTTGGGAATATTTAAAATTTCTTTTGGAAGTATCAATCCATACGCAGCAACAACTGCAACGTCTGGCTTAAAATTTCCAAACTTTTCTTGCTCTATCGAAGATTTTAAAGAGGCAGGAGTACATACCTCTATGTCACTTTTTTCAGCAACGATGTGTACTGGCGATTTTGTTAACCTCTGCCTACGTCCAGAAGGCTTTGGAGCTTTGGTATATACTGCTACTACTTCACTCTGTAATTTCAATAGTAAGTTTAACGCACCAACAGCAAACCCCGGTGACCCCATGAAAATAATTCTCATGTTTTCAGGTGTGTTTGCTTTAGGAATTTTCTGCTAACTTACTACTTACAGTTTCTATTAATTTAGCAAAATCATCCTTATGATTAACAGCCATCTCAGCAAGAATTTTTCTATTCAAATCAACTCCAACAAGTTTAAGACCATGCATAAACCTACCATAAGTAAGTCCATGTTCTCTTGCCGCTGCATTAATACGTATTATCCACAAACCACGAAAATCACGCTTGCGATTTCTTCTGTCTCTATAAGCATACTGTAGTGCTTTTTCAACCCTTTGTAATGCAATTCTATAACAATTCTTTGCCCGTCCTCTATAACCCTTTGCTAATTTTAATACCTTTTTATGACGAGCATGAGTAGCGGTTCCACGCTTTATCCGAGCCATTTTTATCTTACCTCCATTTTATTAAATACCATAAGGCATATAAAGTTTAACTATACGCGAGTCAGATTTATTGAGAATCGTTGTACCGCGTTGATTACGAATATTAGATTTACTTCTTTTTACCATGCCATGTCTCTTACCTGACTGAGTAGAGATGACTTTACCCTTAGCTGTAAGGTGAAAGCGCTTTTTGACAGAAGATTTGGTTTTTAATTTTATTTTCGTCATATTCTAAACAAATTTACAAACATCACTATTTAGTTCTTTATTAGTAATTAAGTATGAGTATAGATAACTTTATTAAAAAATCAAATTAAAATTGTATTTTAAAGCAGCTTGAATGTAATCACACCCAGTATATGTGTTATACCTTCTTTATCTCCAATTGGCAACAATACTTGCCTCATTTTAACACTTTCACTTTCTTCCTCTTCGTTAATTGAGCATTTACTCTCTATTACAGTCTCAAGTTTATCAATAACTGCATCTATTTTATATAACCGCAAAAATGGTGCATCAATTGCATACTTATCATCGATGTACATCTTTTTTTCAAAACCATAGAATTCAATAGCTTTTTCTCCTGCATTTTCACAAATATAACCTCGATCTTTAACTTCAATGATAAAACAATGCTGCCATGACTCCATGATTTCTGCAGTGTCTATTTCATGTCTTTCTGGCCATTCTCTATCTGATCCTTTTATATCACTCCAATGTTGAGTAACTATATTCACTATTCTTCTTTCTTTGCCTGCATAATTTTCCATTCGAAATTCCACATATAAAACACAGATATGAGGTAAATTTATCGTGAATGTATTGATTTTTTCTTACTAAAGGATGTAGATTATTGAAAATTCTCATCCTGTTTACACAACAGGTAATGATAAATTAAGTATAATAATTAGAGCATAAAAATTATTAAATGAGGAAACTGTAAAAAAATAATAAAAAAATTCTATTTTTGCAATATTTTGGCTAACGAATAGAATTAGTTCCACTTTCTAAAGTTATTGCACTTAATAAATAACTAGATGGAGTTTCTTCCTTAGCACTACTATGGCTTTTATTTTTTCTATTATAAAACCAACATTTAAATGGTACAGCTGCTACCAAAGCTACTGTTACTGCTAACATACCTACTGTGAACACTATATTATTTTTCTCGTTTGAAGGTGTTTCCAATAATTTAAACTCTCTCAAGTTTGTATCATGAATCATAGGATTACCCAAAATATTCGTCGTATTTTGAACACTTTCTATATTTCGCATTGTAATTCCATTGCTAGCGTTTGATTTTTTCATTTCTTCCATTACTTGTTTTAAGTTTGGTAGTTCTGCTGTTGTATTTTCAATATCACCAGCTTCCAGCTTTTGCAAGTTCTCATTACTCAAAAACTCTTTGAGATACTTTTCATAAAACTCTTTGGCATTATATCTTTTATAACTTCGTATTTTTCCACTCTTGAGATCAGAAACAATATCATCAATCATCACTTTTGGATTTTCTGCATGCACTATTTCTCCTTCAGCAACAAGAATACGATAAGATGTATCGTCAAGCATACATACATACTTAAGTTTTAAATCACCTCCTCCCAATAGAAAATATATTGTTCTGTTTTGTTCTACATCTCGCAATTCTGATTCAATACTAATCCATCTATTCCTTTTTTCCTTATTGATTGATCTTTTTTTTCCTACAGTATTTTTAAATCTTCTTGACATATATGACCCCCAAGCTGACCAATATTTCCTTATGTATAAAAGATAAATTATTTAAGTCCACATCTTTTCACTAAGATTTTTATATTTTTATTATACTAAATAATACATATATTAATATCTGAATTTCTCATTGCAATTTATTATACCTTAGTAAAAACGATATAAAATTAGAGAAAGAGTTATAAAATTTTTTGTAAGACAGGAAAATTTCTTCTCCTTTGGTTCCAGAGCATATAAGTGCTGTAAGAGCTAAGTTGATGGCACTGTTGTGCCATCAAACTCTGGAATCTTACTCGACACTAATCTGAGAAGATAGATGTGCTACCGATGTAGCATTGCTGAGCAAAGATTCTATTTCTGATGTAGATCCGGAATGCTCAAGTTGAGCTTGTTCAGGAAGGTTTTTCATCGCTTTTTCAACATCGTAGCTACCTTCCCTATTTTTTCTATGCCATACAAAGTATCCTAATCCTGCAAAAGCTACTGCTAGCACTCCACCAAATATACCACCAGCAATCCCTGCTATTCCTATATACTGTCCTCCATTTATTTCGGGTAATTTAGGCCCTTCCACATCTGTGCTATTAAATATAGAATGATCTAACACTTCTTGTGAATTACTATCAAAACGGGAAACACTACTTATATCTTCAAGAGTAATTCCATAACTAGCATTTGATTCTTCTATTTCATTTATTACGTCATTAATCTCTTTAGTAGTTACTTTGCTTGATGCAAAATCGAATTCTTGTTTTGTTAAAGAAGCTGATTCGATAGTTACATCTTCCTGCATCTGATAATCAATTTCTTCAGTAGTAGATTCTCTCAATTGGCTATTTTCATCAGTTCTTTCTTTTAGCTTTTTTGAACTATCCTTACCCAATTCATCTACAAGGTTTTTTAGATATATTTTCTTAAATTCTCTATAATTATATTCTTTACTTTTTTCTATTTCTCCATTCTTAAGACCTAAAATAATTCCATCTATTGTCGATTCACGAATTGCTTGAGGAATGTCTATTGAATTTACTATTCCTGTAACCAAGCCTATCTCAGCTGCTCTAGAAGATATAGAGAGGTCTTTTACTGTTAAATTCTCTCCTTTAATTAAAAATTCTACCCTTCTGTTTTGCTCTATACTTTCCAAGTCAGATACAATTCTAATTGTTGGACCATTCATCTCCTGCTTATTTGTTGTTTCTCTCTTTCGCATCCTATTCTTAGTGTTTTGGAATTTTTTTGGCATTTCACACTCCTTAAATTAATTAACAAAAGTATTATTTGAATTAACAAATACTTCTCTATGTTAATGGATAAAATATTTAAACCTATATCTTTTTATTAAAATTTTTA
>NZ_JBNRJY010000349.1:0-415 GCF_059414725.1 Wolbachia endosymbiont of Tuta absoluta | reverse complement strand
CGTAAAACGGATATTAACACCACGTCTGACAAAACATTACATAGTATATACATACACATATCACGCCTATTATCCCTTGCGGGGTAGGCAGAGCGTTAACGGCCGTAAAACGGATATTAACACCACGTCTGACAAAACATTACATATATACATACACATATCACGCCTATTATCCCTTGCGGGGTAGGCAGAGCGTTAACGGCCGTAAAATGGATATTAACACCACGTCTGACAAAACATTACATATATTAGGTCCTTACATATGAAATTGTCGTTTTGTCGTACTGGCCACTTTGATCGATCTTTACGTGGATTTTATAGCACTGGCATGGTGATGTTTGCTCATGATGAGGAAAGCACTGTCCGTCAAATAGTATTTGAGCTTCGTAATGGTGAACGTGTAGCGCATTTATTA
>NZ_JBNRJY010000348.1:0-311 GCF_059414725.1 Wolbachia endosymbiont of Tuta absoluta | reverse complement strand
TTTGTTGCATAACTGTTTATAAAGAGCAAGGAGTGTTCAATTGTATTAAATAAGAGTCTGATATTAGTTTTCAATTCTTCTATCAGTTAATTCATTCCCGTCAGATTAATATGTGTTTAGCACAATCTGTTCCACTTTTCTTCATCTAAAATTTCCACACCCAATTCCATTGCTTTTTTATATTTTGAACCTGGATCGATCGCGCGCACAAGCAACGACGGAACTAAAAGGATTTAGACTTTTATTGTTAGGCGATACAGGAAATGCGGAATGGCAGTGCTAAATTGATATGTCAGAGATTTTAACTCTCC
>NZ_JBNRJY010000347.1:0-401 GCF_059414725.1 Wolbachia endosymbiont of Tuta absoluta | reverse complement strand
CTGTTATCCAGAACTTTGAATTTAACTGCAATATAACCGTGAACGTGTATTGGTCGTAAACCGTCAGCTGTTGAACCCATAAACCCTGGTTAAACATAAGTGCACTTGCACTGCCCTGGCCAAGCGTTTGTACTAACAATACACGTAACGTGGAGTTTTAAACGAGAACTTTGTGTACTTCCTATGTAGGGTGAAATGTTAATGGTGACCGATACCGGTCTGGCGTTAAGTAACAACTTTTCCCAAGGATTTTTTTTCGAAATAAGACAAAATATATTTTGAACTTTCATAGTAACATTAGTAACACAATCATCTGATCGATCGCCAGTTCCATTCACTCACTCAATCAGTCGCAGCCGACCGCCAACGTGTGGTCACCCGAGCGAGAGAGCCGAATGGGG
>NZ_JBNRJY010000346.1:0-452 GCF_059414725.1 Wolbachia endosymbiont of Tuta absoluta | reverse complement strand
TTTTATTTATGTTAAGAGTAAATGTGTCTGTTTCATGAAGAATCACCGTTTCGCCGAATTCACCGTCGTTTTTTACAATTTGTTTGTATTTTTAAAATGTGTATGTTTATTTAACGTGAAACAAAAAATGTTTGTTTATTTATTAGAAATATTTAAAAAGAACCGGAATGGCTTTCGACTGGCCGCAACTTTATTATTTTGGAGGCAAAATATTAAATTACTCTGGCTTCTGTGCTGTTTGCATAAGATTTCTTGGTGATACGTCTTGCAGCTAATTTCAATTCTTTTTTGTCATTTCATATACTTTCGTAACGATCGATCGGTGACCGATGCGTGTCTGACCAAAACTGTTACCTTGGAAAGACTGGCATCGAAAGAGACGCCTTCTGCGTCAGGGGATTTTGTACCTGTCAGCTCCAATACAGCCCTAGAGATAATGGCACACGGTGAGT
>NZ_JBNRJY010000345.1:0-322 GCF_059414725.1 Wolbachia endosymbiont of Tuta absoluta | reverse complement strand
CTTACATATTAAAGATATATACCGTAAGTTTAATATTGATAGTACATTAACCATTTATTTCCCAATTCTAGTCTTGTACTTCTCATTCCTACTTCATCCATGTTAGTATTAGAACCATCAAACTTGCTAAGGGGATCGGCCCATTTCTCTCAACGTCAAAATGAACAAATCTATAATTTATTTTGCAATTAGGTATTTTGAAACAGAGTTTAAAAGTTTCGCATTTTTACGACGCGTTGAACATCTGGGGGTTTCGCAACTAGCCAGGCATGGTAATAAAATTAGTGTTCATTGTAGTGAACCGTTTTCTTCATCGTAATCT
>NZ_JBNRJY010000344.1:0-471 GCF_059414725.1 Wolbachia endosymbiont of Tuta absoluta | reverse complement strand
CTAAATCAAAAAGACGTCTCCACCCTTTCCAAAGAGTAATGGGACCTGGTTCTGGATCGATCATGCCTGCAAAGTTTTCGGTACACCGTCCCTTACACCCTGTATACATAGATACATGAACTCTAAAATCATTACACTCCTTTTTTGGTTAGGCAGTCGTGTAAAAAGTCACCAAATAATTTTGTTCATAGACTGTTATGAAGTTTCTCATAATGAGGCACATAGAGGCGACCTCAATTTCCAGTTTCACTACTATGCACCTTCTGCACAGACATTTGTTGAATATTTTTTCAGAACTGGCGTGAAAATACAGCGGTTGGGGAATCTTTATTTTCTACTTAAGAGTTGAAAGGGTCAGTAGTAGAAAGCTTTAACACCAAAATTTATCTGGTCGTTCAGGAACTCAGTGTCTCACGCTACAAGAGAAAGAAGAGTTATCAACGATTGACATGATAATGGAACTAAAAATGT
>NZ_JBNRJY010000343.1:0-378 GCF_059414725.1 Wolbachia endosymbiont of Tuta absoluta | reverse complement strand
AAAAAGCAATGGGGGGTGTAGCTCAGTTGGTTAGAGCGCATGCCTGTCACGCATGAGGTCGTGAGTTCAAGTCTCATCACTCCCGCCATTACAGCAGAAACACCTCCCTTCTATTACACCTATTTTGATAAAATTATTCACATTGGTGGCGAGCACGCTCATGAATTTGTCGAAATTTGTTAGCAGACCTTCCATCTTAAAAAAAAATCATGGATCATTAAGATATGGCGAAATTAATCTAGATTGTAGAGTTTGGTAGGAAAGTGTTAATTATTTTGATTTTATACCTAAAACTCGTAATTTGATCTCGCATATTTTGCTTGGTTTTATCACTTTTTATACATTTCAAGCATTTTTCATGCATATTTCCATGCATAT
>NZ_JBNRJY010000342.1:0-665 GCF_059414725.1 Wolbachia endosymbiont of Tuta absoluta | reverse complement strand
GGCTAGATCGCTTAGGAAAAGATGTGGTGCTGAATAAAAAGGGGACAACATGGAAAAAACTCAGTGAACAAGAGCAACAGCTTGCCTTATCCAGTGATCAAAATTTAATTGATGCACTCACAACCCATACCAGTTTAATTAAACGTCCTGTGATTGAACAGAATGGTCAATTTGTGGTGGGTTATGATGAAGACCAAATTAGAGCCTTAAAAACTGCTGTATAAACGTTCTACGCTAAACTATAAAAAAGCCTGATCGATTGATCGATCATCTTGCTGTTTTGGGTGCTGGTGCATACGGTTTTGTTATGAGCTCAAACTATAACAGTCGTGGTCGTGCTGCAGAAGTGATGGTGGATGGTGAGCAATCTCATGTGATTCGTAAACGAGAAAGTATTGAATCACTTTGGGAAAATGAACGTTTGTTGCCTTAAGGAGTAATTTCAGATGTTATTAGAATTTACCAAAATGCATGGTCTGGGCAATGACTTCATGGTGGTTGACTTGATTAGCCAACGTGCCTTTTTTGATGCGATGACGATCGATCATTGGTTGCATTCTTACAATAGAGCTAGACCTCATTCCGGTAAATATTGCTATGGTAAGACTCCTATGCAGACCTTTTTTGATAGTATGCATATTGCTTACCAAAAAAATATTGATAAC
>NZ_JBNRJY010000341.1:0-688 GCF_059414725.1 Wolbachia endosymbiont of Tuta absoluta | reverse complement strand
CCAAAGAAAAGCGAAAAATAAACGCTTGACTTTGAAAGAGGAAAACGTAATATACGTCACCTCGCGACAGCACAATAAGATGCTCTCGCACTGCTCTTTAACAATTTATCAGACAATCTGTGTGGGCACTCGCAGGATTGATATCAGCGTCTCCGGACGTAAAAAATATCAAGCCTCACGAGTGAACACATAATGAAATTCATTATGACGTTTTACAGATGAGCACCGCTTAACTTGTTTAAGCAAATCAAACTTAAATTGAAGAGTTTGATCATGGCTCAGATTGAACGCTGGCGGCAGGCCTAACACATGCAAGTCGGACGGTAGCACAGAGAGCTTGCTCTCGGGTGACGAGTGGCGGACGGGTGAGTAATGTCTGGGGATCTGCCCGATAGAGGGGGATAACCACTGGAAACGGTGGCTAATACCGCATAACGTCGCAAGACCAAAGAGGGGGACCTTCGGGCCTCTCACTATCGGATGAACCCAGATGGGATTAGCTAGTAGGCGGGGTAATGGCCCACCTAGGCGACGATCCCTAGCTGGTCTGAGAGGATGACCAGCCACACTGGAACTGAGACACGGTCCAGACTCCTACGGGAGGCAGCAGTGGGGAATATTGCACAATGGGCGCAAGCCTGATGCAGCCATGCCGCGTGTATGAAGAAGGCCTTCGGGTTGTAAAGTA
>NZ_JBNRJY010000340.1:0-301 GCF_059414725.1 Wolbachia endosymbiont of Tuta absoluta | reverse complement strand
ACCACCTACTACTACTAATGTCTATTTTATCATCTTAGAACGATCGATCTCATCACAATAAAACAGACATTAAATATGTACGTAAGCGGCGGGATGAGCAATTTTTTATGGTCTTACAGAACGCGGCTAGAAATTCCATCAATTCCAGTGGCACAGTCATTTCTTAATGTCATAAAGAAAAGTTAATATACATCAAGATAGTCTAACAGAATCTATAAATGTTATGGTAATGTATGTATAGTAAAAGTTGTTGCGAATGATTTTCCGCATTTACTGGCTCATAGAAAATCTAGGGTAAAAA
>NZ_JBNRJY010000339.1:0-879 GCF_059414725.1 Wolbachia endosymbiont of Tuta absoluta | reverse complement strand
CCTACAAAATTCGTCTCATCCTGAGCCCCCCTCCGGGGCCGCCGCACGCGGCGTTAAGGCCCGTTCCCGACGGGCCTTTCGCATGGCCATGCTCGAGCAGAACGCCAGATAACAGACAAAACAAAAAGCCCCATGCTTTCGCATGAGGCTTGTTGTTTTATTTGATGCCTGGCAGTGTCCTACTCTCGCATGGGGAGACCCCACACTACCATCGGCGCTACGGCGTTTCACTTCTGAGTTCGGCATGGGGTCAGGTGGGACCACCGCGCTATTGCCGCCAGGCAAATTCTGTTTCATTCCAACCGCTTCACTCTCGTAAAGCCATCAGAACCAATCTCGGAACTTCGCTGAAAATCTCTCTAAAAACACCTTCGGTGTTGTAAGGTTAAGCCTCACGGATCATTAGTACTGGTTAGCTCAATGCATCGCTGCACTTACACACCCAGCCTATCAACGTCTTAGTCTTAAACGTTCCTTCAGGGGCCTTAAAGGCCCAGGGAAGACTCATCTTGAGGCAAGTTTCGCGCTTAGATGCTTTCAGCGCTTATCTTTTCCGCACTTAGCTACCGGGCAATGCCATTGGCATGACAACCCGAACACCAGTGGTGCGTTCACTCCGGTCCTCTCGTACTAGGAGCAACCCCTCTCAATCTTCCAACGCCCACGGCAGATAGGGACCGAACTGTCTCACGACGTTCTAAACCCAGCTCGCGTACCACTTTAAATGGCGAACAGCCATACCCTTGGGACCTACTTCAGCCCCAGGATGTGATGAGCCGACATCGAGGTGCCAAACACCGCCGTCGATATGAACTCTTGGGCGGTATCAGCCTGTTATCCCCGGAGTACCTTTTATCCGTTGAGCGATGGCCCTTCCAT
>NZ_JBNRJY010000338.1:0-443 GCF_059414725.1 Wolbachia endosymbiont of Tuta absoluta | reverse complement strand
CTTTGAGGTAAGCCTTTCATCTCTTCAGGAGTAAACTCAAGTTTCTCTGGATTATCACGGACGTTACGGGCATATTCTTGTTCTAGTTTAGTCAGCTCATCCAGAATAGCTTTCATTCGTGCACGCTTTACTGGCTCAAGTTGAACACCTGTGTCTTCAAACTGATCTAGAAGATCTTGACGATATTTTTGGTCTATCGGATCGATCCCCTGCTTTCTCCCGTAGGACGTATGCGGTATTAGCATTCCTTTCGAAATGTTGTCCCCCACTAATAGGCAGATTCCTAAGCATTACTCACCCGTCCGCCGCTAGGTCAGTTACCGAAGCAACCTTCCCCGCTCGACTTGCATGTGTTAAGCCTGCCGCCAGCGTTCAATCTGAGCCATGATCGATCCATGATTTGCAACAACAAGTTAAATACGTCTGGATGCGCTTTTTCGATC
>NZ_JBNRJY010000337.1:0-926 GCF_059414725.1 Wolbachia endosymbiont of Tuta absoluta | reverse complement strand
ATGATGTCTGGAATGTCAAAAAGGACAATCAAGGTCTCTATGATCTTTGGGTCATGGGGCCAAATGGTTTTCACCGTCATTTCAAAGGTGATTTGAATCGAAATCAAGATTTGCAGATCGATCAAAATGTAAATACTCCATTAAAGTCAATCCCCGCCCCCATACAAACTCAATTTTTGTGACAATCAGTCCCCGATAAGTCGTATTTTTTAAAGTAAGGATTCTACTCACATAGGCGTTTTGTTCATCAACTTCGTCTTTAGCCACCTGATTCATTAATATTGGCAGAATTTCATCATCGCGAACATAATAATCAAATTGCTGGCGAACCTCACAATTTTGTTCAAAACGATCTTGCAATATTGGGGTTAA
Source organism: Wolbachia endosymbiont of Tuta absoluta (assembly GCF_059414725.1). Taxonomy (NCBI): domain Bacteria; kingdom Pseudomonadati; phylum Pseudomonadota; class Alphaproteobacteria; order Rickettsiales; family Anaplasmataceae; genus Wolbachia; species Wolbachia endosymbiont of Tuta absoluta. The sequence goes on along the minus strand of NZ_JBNRJY010000337.1, from coordinate 554 downwards.
ATCAAGGCTTGTTTGCGGGGTTGCATGGATTATTGTTGATAAATTCAGCAAAACCAAAGCGAAAATTGGTAAATTTTTATTCATTTTTAATATGCTCTAAATTTCGGTTAAAATCGTTTATTAGATTTAAACCAAGATAAATTTAGAATATAAAAAAAGGAGCTTCAGATGAAGCTCCTTTTTACTGAATATTACAAATTATGCATTTGTTTCAGCAGGTGCTTTTGGATAGCTTACACCGCACATTTGTTCAGCAATACGTAATACTTGGCAGCTATAACCCACTTCGTTATCGTACCAAACATAAGCTGTTAAACGGTTACCTGATGTAATCGTCGCTTGTGCATCAAATACACCAGCAGTACGAGAACCAATAAAGTCAGAAGATACGACTTCGGTAGAGTTTGTATAGCCAATTTGACCTTGAAGGCTTGAGTTGATCGATCTGGTGTTAGGGTTGGTCCATTTGCCAAATGTGAAAATACAACAATAGGTGATGGTGCAATCATAGGTAATTTTGTTGAAACAAAAGCAAGTGATATAGGTATAAATAC
>NZ_JBNRJY010000336.1:0-279 GCF_059414725.1 Wolbachia endosymbiont of Tuta absoluta | reverse complement strand
CGACCGGAATATAACCGAAAAAAGACACAAGAAATCGCAAAAACTGAAGTGGCTATTGTATTACGAAAACATTATTCAAGACGTTGTTATCGTCGCTTCATTTCAGTATAATTTAGAACAGAATGGGATAATCCATAAATTTTCGCCGAGAATGCGTTTCTCGAGCACCATCGACGATCGATCATTGCATCCGGTGATTCGAGCCGCCATGTAAAAGCATTAGCTGAGCACGTGATGAAAAATCTCAAGCAATATGATAAAATAGATGTAGAAGGTATG
>NZ_JBNRJY010000335.1:0-692 GCF_059414725.1 Wolbachia endosymbiont of Tuta absoluta | reverse complement strand
GATCGCAGGTGCCGAGGTAATGGTCACGGTGGGTGCGATCGATCATCTCGGCTGCCGAGGTGACCGACGCCGAGGCGATCCACCCTGGCTACGGCTTCCTCTCCGAGAACGCCGACTTTGCCGAGCGCGTGGAAAAGAGCGGCTTCCAGTTCATTGGCCCGACGCCCGAGTCCATCCGCATCATGGGTGACAAGGTTTCGGCCAAGCAGGCGATGATCAAGGCTGGTGTGCCCTGCGTGCCGGGCTCCGATGGCGAGCTGCCGGACGACCCAGCGCTGATCGATCTGCTGCTCGATGTCGCGCGCCAGGGTGCGGAAGGTTTCGGCATGGTGGGCGCGGCGCAGCAGGTTCAGCAGATTCTCGTCATCGTCTTCGGCGGTGGATTGCAGCGCGGCACGGCGCCGCTCCAGGTCGGCCTCAAACTCCTGCGGGTTGAAGCGCTCGTGCATCAGCGCATCGCTGGCCAGCTCGTCGATCGATCTAAGGATGAAAGCAGGGGACCTTCGGGCCTTGCGCTACTAGAGCGGCTGATGGCAGATTAGGTAGTTGGTGGGGTAAAGGCTTACCAAGCCTGCGATCTGTAGCTGGTCTGAGAGGACGACCAGCCACACTGGGACTGAGACACGGCCCAGACTCCTACGGGAGGCAGCAGTGGGGAATTTTGGACAATGGGCGAAAGCCTGATCGATCAA
>NZ_JBNRJY010000334.1:0-13524 GCF_059414725.1 Wolbachia endosymbiont of Tuta absoluta | reverse complement strand
TTGGTAGGGTCGAGAACTGGCGCGCCTCTTTAGGGCTTGGTGGCTGATCCATTATTTTCATGTTGGGCCTCAATCCAAAATTCCCATGTTTACGTTTCCAGCTCCCGCCTCGTCAAACGCAGCATGCAGTTTTCCCGCACTACGCTTTCCTAGCAGATTCTTACCAAAGTTTATAACATCTTGTACTGGGGCTGCTTTCGGAACGTAATATCTTAATCTATAGTCTTTATATAGACCTAGTGTTTCGTATATCCATTCGCTACTCCACCTCTCCCAGCCAAATCCTTTTGCTTTTCTAGCTTTCATTAATTTACGTCTTACTTTCTTCTCTACCCATAGTTTCACGTAGTTAAAGTTTCGACCTGAGTTTCCTATCCTAAAGTAGTTTGTCCACCCTCTCAGTATTGGATTAATGATATTTATCACTTTCCATATTGGTTGCGATTTGTGGTCGCGAAATACCTCCTTCAATTTTTGAAGTAAGTTTGTCCGCGCTTTCATCTGTGGTGTTGTTTGTACCCTCCACTTTCCTTGTTTTGTGATCTTCTCTCGAAAATCAAATCCTAGAAAGCTGAATGTCTCTCTTTCCTTTAGGTTAGTTACTTTTGTCTTTTCTTTATTTACTTCTACCTTTAGTTTTGCTAATTCTTCTTGTACCCTTCTATACACTAATTTTTCTAGCCATTCCCATTTCTGGTGGCCATCTATCAGTATCACCAAATCGTCCGCCCATCTGGCATATTCTATATGTTGATATTTTCCTTCTTTAGTCACCTCTTTTGCCTTTTCTAGCATTTTATCTACCTCATTTAGGTATATATTGCTTATTAGTGGTGAAAGTGGTGATCCTTGCGCTATTCCTCGTTTCCCTCCTACTTTGAGGATTAGCTTGATCAAGTGCATGATTTCTTTATCATTTACTCTTTTGGAAATCTTTTCCATAAGAATATGGTGTCGCACATTGTCGAAGTAGGATTTCAGATCTATGTCAATAACTTTTGTATTGCCTTTGATTGCTGCTTTCGATACTTTATCAATTGCTTCATGCGCTTTTCTCCTAGGTCTATATCCATATGATCCGTCCTGAAAGTCAGATTCAAATATTGGTTCAAGTATTAGCTTCAGTGCTGTTTGCACTATTCTGTCCCGGATGCAGGGTATGTTCAACGTTCTGAGTTTTCCCCCAACTTTTGGTATTTCCTTCCTCCGGTTCCTATTTGGGCTATAGGTTTTGGTTATTAGTTCGTGTCTTATTTGTTGAAGATACTTTTCTAAGCCTTCTGCCTCTATCGATTCAAATGTCACCCCATCCATTCCTGGTGCCCCTTTGCTCTTCTTTGTCAGCTTATATGCTTCTTCTAGTGTCTCCATCTTGCAGACGTGAACATAGATTCCCCAGAATCGCCATTCCGGTTCTGTTTTCGCTTTGGTATATATCTTTCTTCTCAGGTCTTGTAATTTTATTGGCATTTTTATCATTTTTACCTTTACCTTCCTTTTTGTTAAAAGATTTCTACTAGTAGGGTGCCTTTGCTCCATGAGAGTTACCTCACTTCTTTACTACTACGCACCCATCCGCCACCCTCTCATCTTCTGTTCTTTTCCTGTTTTCCAGTTATAGAACCTACCACTCCAAGGTATTTCTCCTTGGGATGAGGAGGGCTTCTCCAGTTGCTTTGTATGTCCTCATTACCATGCTATCACTACCACCCCGCTGAAGTAGAACAATTGTATCAGTCGTTTTTCAACTGCCTATTCTGCTTTCGCCCATTGACCGCTGGCTCAGCCTTCAGTTCTTATCGTTTTCGAGGCCACCTATGTGTTTGCTTTCGCTACGGCCTAGTAATTCGCCATTATCCTATGATAACGTTGTCGGTAGGCTTCAACATTTTGCTTTCCCTCCACATTGCTACCCTAGCTACAGGACTTCGACTTTTATCCTGGTGGGTCTACCTCCCACTGAACATACTTGCCTTCTCTGGACACACGATCGATCTGTTACCGAATTAGTTGTTTTCATATTGAAAATCTCTTCTATGAAAGAAAAAGGGTAGTTTTGTTCATTGCGTTGTATTTGCCGGCCTTTAACCAATTTTATACCTTGCATTTCTTCCAAATCTGTCTTTTCTCTTAGTTGAACTGCTACTTCTTGTCCCATTTTAAACATTCTTTCTTTTATAAATTCACTACGCCAAAGCTTTATGGCTGATTCCCTACTTTCTTCAAAATTTTGTAATTTAGGAGGAACGATATCACTGATTTTTACACCAACAACAGTATCTCCAACACCCTTAAAATAACTCTTCTGATCTTTCTCGCGTGAAAAAATGAAAGAAATGAAATCACTGGAATTTCCTACTTCATTACCACTTTGGTCTTTTCCACTAGCATCTACTGGACCAATGGTTTGTATAGGTAAATTGTAATTATTGGAGATTTCTTCAATCGTTGCACCATTGTATATCTTATAATTCACTTGATTTATGAAATCATTGACTTTTTCAAAAGACTTTTGATTGGTTAAAACTGACCTTATGTCTTTTTTTAAATCAACCAAGTCTTCATCAGAGATTTGATGTATGCTTTCTACCTTTATTACGTGCCATCCAAAATTGCTTGTTAAAACTTCACTTACTTCACCTGTTTTGAGAGCAAATACCTTTTCTCTCATATTTTCAGGTAAGAAATCCTTAGTTATATTATTTACTCTGGTTTCATCGAGTTTCACTTTATTAAACTCTTCTATTATTTGTTCAAAGCTTGCTTTACTTTCTTCAAGTGCTCTTCTTGCTATTTCAGCTTTTTCTTTGGTAGGAAATATCACATTGAATATGTCTCTTTGATTTTTAAGTTCCTGATGTTCTATTATACTATCAACCTCTTCATCTGAAATTCTGATTTGATCTTCAAAATATTTTTGATCCAGAGAAATGTATTGCGCAGTTCGATACTCAGGGTAATAAAAATTGGACTTATTTCTTTCATACAAATCAAGTAAGGCTTGATCATCTGGTTCAGGAACGTCTGTAATTGCATTCTCAGTTATTTTAACAATATCAACTACTCTAGTTTGGTAGCGATTTTTGTATATCTGCTCATCAACACTCTCACCAAAAGTTACCGGATAATTATCTTTAAATAACGAAGTCATGAACATCATTGCAGGCAGGATTTTCTCTAGTTTTTCTATATATTCCTTTTCTGTTATATGCAGGCTATTTAGAGTTTGATGGAATTTATTATGGTCAAATTCTCCTTTATCGTCCTGAAAGTACTTGGTATTTTTTATGTGGCTTTTGATAGATTCTTCTCCAACTTTTAATCCAAGTTCGCTAATTAGGTTAAACAATAGTTTTTGCTCTATAAGTGCGTTAAGTAAATCATATTTCAGCTTTTTTACTTGTTCTTTACTTACATCAGATCCAGAAATTTGCTTTTTATAATTTTGATATAGTAATTTATATTCATCTGATGTTATAACTTCCTTTCCTACTTTAGCTAATTCTTTCCTTTCATCATCATTTGATAAAAGATTGCCAATCCCCATAAAGATTAATAAGCAAACTAAAAGGAGAACGATTGCCTTGGTAAAAAAATTTCTAATACTCATTGTAAACTTAGTTAACTAACACTTAAATTTAGAATAGCAATAATTTAATATTTGTAAATCTATTAACAAATTAGCTAATATATGTAATATTGTAGTGTATTAAATTGAATGGAAGCTTATATTAACCTAAGAGCCTGTAAGTGATCTCTGAATATGGTAAGATGAGGTATAGTTGACATGAGGTAAAGTATGAGGAATACATATCCAAGTGACATAAGTTGTGAAAAATTCGAAAAGATTAGACTAATTTTAGAAAGCGTGCGAAAGAAAACAAAGCCAAGAAGATTAGGTTTATATGAGTTATTTTGTGGTGTGCTTTATGTACTAAAAAGTGGCTGTCAATGGCGAATGCTTCCAAAAGAGTTTCCAAGATGGCGAAATTTTTACGATTACTTCAAGAAATGGAGTAAAAAAACGAATGAAGATAGAGAAAATGTTCTAGAAATTGTCTTTAAAAAAATTGGTTGGAGAGAACAGTGGTCGAAATACCAAAACAAGCTTCTGCATCATTGATGCCCAAAGTGTAAAAAATACCGATACTGCTGAAGAAAAAGGTTATGATGCTGGCAAGAAAATTTCAGTAATAAAGCGTCATATCGCAGTTGATACACAAGGTTTGACACACGCAATTCATATAACAACGGCAGAAATAACTGATCGTAGCAGTGCTTTGACAATGGTTAAAAATGCTAAAGAAAGTCTCTCTGAAGTTAAAAACATACTGGTTGATGCAGGCTACACTGGAGAAAATTTTGCAACACAGATGAAAGTAACTATTGGTGCAACTGTTGAGGTGAAGCACCTTTGCTGTATTGCCAAAAAGATGGGTTGTTGAGAGATCTTCTTTTGCCTGGTTGGAAAAATGTAGGCGACTTTGGAAAAATTGCGAGCGTAAATTTAATACTAGCCTACAAATTTGCTTTTGCTTCTTTCCTCTTCAAAAGATTATGAACAGGTTCTAAGAGATAAGAAATATAAACCAAAAAGCCATTGGATGACAAAGTTAATGCTTTTTTAGTTTTAATGGTTTATATTTTATTTCTATAACAGCAAAGGAATATTAAAATGGGAGATGTTTTTTCGATGTCAATGGAATCTTCTAAAGACAATAAAGATAGAAATGAACAATTTCTCATGCAAGTAGCTGCTTGGTTGGTTGATAACACTAGCTTAACTTTTGATCAAATAGCACAATGTTGCAAGTTATCCCTTGAAAAAGTACAAGACATAGCTGATGAGGAAATAGAAGTTGAAAAGTATGACCCTATTATTTCTGAAATAATTACTGAAAAAGAAATCGATAATTGCAAAAAAAATCCAAATCGTGTACCAAATTTGATTATAAAAAATATGAAAAAAAGGGCAAAGACGATTAGCTTTCTTGCCTTTGCTTCCACAGCAAGGCGTAGAGATAAACCTAATGCGATTTATTATTTGGTAAAAAAATTTCCTATCTTGAACAATAATGTAATAGCTAAGCTAGTTGGTACAACAAATTACACAGTTGAGCAGGTAAGAGATAGATCTCATCATAACATACTCAATATCAAACCTCAAGATCCTGTACTACTTGGTTTATGTAGCCAGGAAAATTTAGAAGCGGAAGTAGAAAAAGCGAAAGTAGAAGAAGAGAAGAAACAAAGATTAAAAAATATAAATAATAGCTATTGATGATTCTCAAATTCTTGTACTTTGTTAATATTAAATTAACTTGACTTGTTAGTTTTTATCAGTATAATGCAAGTAAAGTATCTAGTTTAATAATAATTAAGTCTAAATACGCACTGAAAACTAGCTCAGCCTAATTTATTGTTTTATATTCACATTTTAGGTTAGTAAGCATCAATTAAAATTTTTGGAGGATTATGACAACAATCAATGAAGATGTCTTAGCAAAAGGAGGGGTTGTAGGTCAACCTGAAAAAAGCGAACAAATTCATAATGCTGACGCAGTAAAACAAATGACCAGTGAAGGTGATGAAAAAAACAAGAAAACATTGGACCTGAGCGAATTGAAAGAGAAAACAGCAGAAGAATTGTTAGAGCTAGCTGAAGAAAGAAAAATTTCAACTAGTGGTAAAGGCAATGGCAGGATGCTAAAACAGGAAATGATATTCAGTTTAATGAAGAAAATGAGTGAAGAAGGAGGCATAACCACAGGAAGTGGAGTAGTGGAAATATTGCCTGATGGTTTTGGTTTCTTACGTTCATCAAGTGCAAATTATGCTCCAAGTACCGATGATGTTTATATTTCCAATGGCCAAATAAAGAAGTTTAATTTACGTACAGGAGATATGGCATGTGGAGAAATAAGGCCACCTGGTGATAAGGAAAGATATTTTACTTTAACTAAGGTTCACAGTATAAACTCTACTGAAATCAGTGAATTAAGAAAGTACGTACATTTTGATAATTTGCTTCCGCTTTATCCTGAAAAAAGCCTCATCCTTGAAAACAACAGTAGCGGAGATAATAAAAAAGATATAAACATGCGTGCTGTAGATATAGTTACACCTCTTGGAAAAGGACAAAGAGCATTGATAGTTGCTCCACCTCGTACAGGAAAAACGATATTGCTTCAGCAAATGGCTCACTCTATAGCTACAAATCATCCTGAAATAGAACTAATAGTATTACTTATAGATGAAAGACCCGAAGAGGTGACAGATATGATACGCTCTGTAAAGGGTGAAGTGGTAAGCTCTACATTTGATGAACCTGCCTACCGTCATGTCCAACTTGCTGAAATAGTAATAGAAAAAGCTAAAAGAATGGTTGAACACAAAAAAGATGTAGTGATTTTGCTTGATTCTATAACTCGTCTTGCACGTGCTTATAATGCAGTCATTCCTTCGTCTGGAAAGGTTCTAACCGGCGGTGTAGATTCAAATGCGCTGCAAAGACCAAAACGCTTTTTTGGAGCAGCTCGTAATATTGAAAATGGTGGTTCTTTGACAATCATCGCTACAGCCCTTATAGAAACTGGTTCAAAAATGGATGATGTTATTTTTGAAGAGTTTAAAGGCACAGGTAATGCTGAAATTATACTAGATAGAAAACTTGCTGATAAACGTATATTCCCTGCTATTGATATTACAAAATCCGGAACAAGGAAGGAAGAGCTATTAGTTGATAAGGCCATACTAAATAAAATATGGGTATTGCGTAGGATACTTAACCCTATGGGATCTGTTGAAGCAATGGAGTTTTTACGTGACAAATTACTTTTAACAAAGAGCAATGCTGACTTTTTTAACTCCATGAATCACTAAAAGTAAGCCAATTCTGATGGAGCAAAAAAGCAAAGCTCTCTTATAGCTAAAATAATTTGGATTTATCAAAATATATTAAGCTGGCAATCTACCTTAAGTTGCTATTCCAACTTATAGCACTGATTTTGATCAAAAATTTTATGTAGTCAGTTTATTTACAATCGATTTTCCAGTGTCAGCCACTTAGATGACATCTTTTTGACTCTTAATATTAATATCAATTGTGTACCAGTGTTGAAATGACCCACTCAAAAGGGGATTGTATTTACTCTGAATCAGATGATAAATTAGATGCTTGGTAAGCGTAATTTGGAGCTTCCTGTGTAATGATTATATCATGAGCATGACTTTCTCTTAACCCTGATGAAGTAATAGTGACAAATTTGCAGTTTTTTTTCATCTCTTCTATATTACGGTTGCCAGTGTAACCCATTGCAGCTTGCAACCCACCAATTAACTGACAGATCACTCCTGAAGCTGGACCTTTAAAAGGAACTCTTGCTTCTACTCCTTGTGGGACTAAATCAAGTTTTGAATCTTGAAAATAACGGCTAGCTGACCCTCGTTTCATTGCACTAATAGATCCCATTCCTCGATATTCCTTATATGCTCTACCCTTATACATGATAATCTCACCTGGGCTTTCCTCAGTACCAGCAAAGATTGAACCTATCATCACAGTATCAGCACCAGCTGCAATAGCTTTTGCAACATCTCCCGAATATTTTATTCCACCATCAGCAATTAGTCTGACGTTTTTTGTTTTACAAACCTCTGCAATATTCTTGATCGCAGAGAATTGTGGCATACCAACGCCTGTAACTATTCTGGTAGTACAAATTGATCCTGGCCCTATTCCAACTTTCACTGCATCAACACCAGCATCAATCAACGCTTCAGCAGCCTCCTTTGTTGTAATATTTCCGCCGATTAATTGCGTATTCGGATACATCTTTTTTATTTCCTTAATAGTGCTGATAACGTTCTCGGAATGACCGTGAGCGGTATCTACAATAACCACATCAACTTCTTCTTCGACCAAAGCTTCACATCTTTCTATACCGTCTTTTTTACCAGTACCAATTGCAGCGGCAACTCTGAGTCGACCTTTACTGTCTTTACATGAATTTGGATATCTATTGTATTTTTCGATGTCTTTAACTGTGATTAGACCTATGCAACAAGAATTTTCATCAACAACCAAAAGCTTCTCTATTCTATTTGCATGCAACAATTTCATTGCTGAGGCGCTATTTACTGCCTGCTCTCGAACTGTTACTAACTTATCTTTTGTCATTACCTCGGAAACTTTTATATTCATGTTCTGGTCTTCAATAAACCTCACATCTCGATTAGTTAAAATTCCCACTAACTTGCGTTGATCAACTACAGGAATGCCGGAATAATTATACTCTCTCATTAATGAAACTGCTTCTGCAACTGTTTTATCTGGGGAAATTGTAATTGGGTTATACACGATCCAGCTTTCATATTTTTTCACCCTTCTTACTTCTAACACTTGTTCATCTATTGATAAATTCTTATGTATGCAACCTATTCCACCATGTTGGGCAATAGCTATTGCAAAGCCTGATTCAGTGACAGTGTCCATTGCAGAGGATATGAGAGGGATATTTAGTTCTATATTATTTGTTAGATAAGTTCTTGTGTCTGCATCACGAGGCAATACATCAGAATAGGCCGGTAAGAGAAGTACATCGTCAAACGAATAACAAGCTTCCATTTTTTTCATATGCTTTATTTAAAGCTTATACGCCAATTAATGAAATTGCAATAGAGCTTTTGCAAAATTAGCCTGGCTCCAGCTATTTTTAGATCAAAATAGGATAGAAGAGGTATGTAGCTCCTAATATATTTATCGCATAATTATATTATTTGCTAGCAAACAGAACTGCTCAATAGTTAAGCTTTCTGGACGTTCGTCTCCACTCAGTTTAGCATTCTCAAGAGTAGTTGAGACATCACTAGTTATACTTTGCAAGCTATTTCTCAGCATCTTTCTTCTTTGAGCGAACACAGCACGTGTTAGCTTTGTTAAGGTTTCTAAATTTACTGCAAATCTTGGAGTGGGTAAAGGTTTTACTGTAATTACTGAAGAATATACTTTTGGTCTTGGAAAAAATTCCTTAGGTTCAATATCAAATTCCTTTTTTATGTCGCATAGTAACTGGCTTAGCACTGATAGGGAACCATAATCTTTAGAATTAGGTTCTGCTGTAATACGCTCTGCTACCTCCTTTTGGAACATTAACGTCAAATTCGTAAAAAATTTTATATTATTTAACCACTTTAAAAATAACGCTACTGAGATATTGTAAGGCAAGTTAGCAATGACTTTGACTGGACATTCTACCAGCTCTTTTTCTACAACATTAAGTGCATCTGCTTCTATAATTCTATATTTTCCCTGATGCTCATTTAGCAATTGTTCGTGATGTTTCACTAAACTACTATCTTTTTCTATAGAAAGTAGAAACTTTGGATTATATGCCAATATTTCTCTTGTTAACGCACCATACCCAGGACCAATTTCAATAACATTAAAATCTTTCAGGCTACCAGCTAAGGCAACTATTCTTTTTATTATCTCATTCGATAAAATAAAATTTTGCCCTAGACTCTTTTTTGGCTTCAGTAAAAATTTTTTCATATGATCTTAGTATGCAGTATTTTAAAAATTAGTTGACGAAAATTCATCAATAATTGTATATTGTCAGTGTATTTAATGCCGGCTTAGCTCAATTGGTAGAGCAACTGACTTGTAATCAGTAGGTTGTCAGTTCAAGTCCGACAGCCGGCACTCTCATTCATATAAGAAAAATTGATGTCTTTTTTAATAGTAGCAAATTGGAAAATGAATGGAACACGTTCTTCATTTGTTAACTTTATAGGCAAACTTAACAACAAGAGCAACGAAATTACCTCTAAATTAGTAATTTGCCCTCCTTTTACATCATTTCCAAGCAATATAGAGTTGAACAACAATATTAAAATAGGAGGACAGAATTGCCATCATAAAGAGTTCGGTTCTTACACAGGTGAAATTAGTGCAGGAATGTTGAAGGAACTAGGATGTAGTTACGTAATACTTGGACATTCTGAAAGGGCTCATGAAAAAGATAGTGAAATAAAACTTAAATCGAAAACAGCAATAGAATCAGGATTACACCCAATCATCTGTGTAGGTGAAAACTCAGAAGATTATAAAAATAAAAAAACAAAAGAAGTAATAGAATATCAATGCAAAAACCGTTTGCCAACACAAGGTGAATATACCATAGCATACGAACCGATATGGGCAATAGGAACAGGAAATGTGCCAAATAATGACGCAATTGCTGAGGTGATAGAGATAATAAAATTGTGTACTGGTAAAAAACACATTATATATGGTGGCTCAGTCAGCTCAGAAAATATAGGAAACTTGCTCAGTATTCCAAATCTATTGGGAGTTTTAATTGGTAGTGCAAGCTTAGATTTTGATCACTTTTATCAAATTATACAACAAGTCGAGAAAAAACTTTCTCTTAATTAATTCTAAAGGATAAATACTCTTATTGTCATGGCAAGGGAGCTGGCAAAATGTGTCAAGGAGTTTTCTATTGGCTAAGGTTATGACAATAAAGTTAAGCACTGCCAAAAACTATGGAAGAAGTCATTATAATTTGTATTATATCTTTATAAAATGGTTCGCATAAGTTATCTAGAAGTGCAACTAAACAAATACAAAAATCAAAGTGTTGCGGTTTTCGGCCTTGGTAAAACTGGTTTGTCCGTTATTAATGCTCTAACAAAAAGCAGTGCAAAAATATATGCATGGGATGATAATAAAGAGCAAATAGCAAATGCAAAAAAGATATATAAAGAGTGTAACTTTACTCATCCCAATGAGTATAATTGGCATGAGATAAGCACACTAATTTTGAGCCCTGGAGTGCCAATACCAACGCATTGGGTAGTAAAACTTGCAAGAAGCTTTGACTGCAAAATAAAATCAGACATTGAGCTATTTCTTGAAACTAAAACTACAAATCAGAAGGTTATAGGCATTACAGGAACAAATGGCAAATCAACCACCACGTCACTAATAGGGCACATATTAAAATCCACAGGGAAAAAAGTAGCTATTGGCGGGAATTTAGGTGTGCCTATTTTGGATTTAGAAAGAGATGCAGAAATTTATGTAATTGAATTCTCCTCTTTTCAATTGGAGCTAATAAATAAAATTAATGTAGACATTTCTGTATTGCTAAACATCACACCAGACCACATAGATAGACATGGAAGTATGAATAACTACATAGCAACTAAATTAAAACTGATAAACAGTAGCAAGATTGCCGTGATAGGATGTGATAACAAAATTACCGCTGATGTATTCAATAAATTCACTGGGAACAAAATTCCAATTTCAGTAACATATTCCCTGGTGTCATTCCAGCGCGTGACCAGAAAAGAAAAACCATTGCCAACTACCCAGATGACAGAGGGTAGTGCAAGAGATCTAATATCATTGGCAGATAACAATTTGCTTGATTATAGTGAACAGATTACTGGTATAGATCGAAATTATCTGGATCCCAGTGTCAGCTACTTGGATGACAAAAGGAGTGCTGAGATTCAGGAGATCTCGCTAAAACTAGAGAATCACAACTTATCAATGAGTGATATGAAAGTAAACCTAGTATCCAATGTAGAAAATATAGTAGCTGCACACGCTGTGTGCAAGTTACTTGGAGTAGATAGCAGCACTATTGTCAATGAAATCAAATCCTTTCCAGGGCTAAGACACAGAAATGAATTTCTTGGCAAAATACATAATGTACTTTTTATCAACGATAGCAAAGCAACCAATGCAGAATCGACCGAAAAGGCAATTTTATCTTATAAAAACATATACTGGATTGTTGGCGGAAAAAGCAAAAAAGGCGGAATAGAATCATTAAGCAAGCATTTCACCAAGATTAGAAAAGCTTTTCTTATTGGAGAATCAACTGAAGTTTTTGCAAACATTATGGAGAACAAAATAGATTATATGAAGTGCTATAATCTAGAAAACGCATTTAAACTGGCTTTTGAAGAGGCCATAAATAGCAAAGAAGAAGTAGCGATATTACTTTCTCCTGCATGTTCTTCTTTTGATCAGTGGAAAAATTTTGAAGAGCGCGGTGAAGCATTTTGCAGAATGTTTGAAAATCTCAGGTACAATTATATGTGATGTTTAGTATAATATTGTATGGAACAAAAGTTAATAGTAGATGAGCTGATTAAGGTTGTTCCATTTGAAGGAATAAGTGATGCAACCTTATTGAAAGTGTGCACGAACCTTAACCTAGCCAATAGTTTTTGTAAATTTCAAAATGGAATATATAGTGCTTTGGAGTACATAGCAGAGGACTTAAATAGCTCAATGGAAACTGAACTTTGGAATTCCAATTTAGAAGATATGAAGGTAAGAGAGCGGATAAAGTTAGCTGTCCAAATACGCCTTTCAAACTATGCTAAGTTACAAAATTACAGAGAGTTTTTAAAAAATGTTTTATCATTCTCTATATTACCCCAAAATACATATTTTTCTAGTAAACTCTTGTACAGAACTGTTAGCGCGATTTGGTATGGCATTCATGATCAATCAACAGATTTTAACTACTATACAAAAAGAGCAATATTAGCTGGAGTGTACTTAAGTACGATACTTTTTTTTATCAATGATTATTCAGAAGATTTTGCAGATACCCTGTCGTTTCTTGACAAACGTATCAACAATGTCATGACATTTCAAAAGTTTAAAACCCGTTTGAATAGAATGGTAAGAAACTTCTTATAGCCTCTTTACTTATACGAGTTACTCGTATTTATACCTAAAGCTGCCTTGATTTTTATGTTAAGATAATTGACATCCACTAACAGTGAGCTTAACAAAGAACTTGATTGAAAGCAATACATTAGAAAGTAGTTTTGCTGGAAACTTGAAGTAGACAGAATTGATACACATAAAGCTGATCCATGTACAAAAGTATCTGTTCAGATACACGACTAATGCTGTGTGATCCATAGAGGTTATTACAATAAGAATGTAAGATCAAATAGAAATTTGGATTTGCAGTAGTTTATAGACCTTATTACAATTGCAAAGGATAAATTCTAGGGTTAAACTACGTCTGAGTTGGATAAAACTATACAAAATGACTACTTTTAGCAGCAAACATTAGAGCAGTTTTTCCAAGAGAAGTTTTTTCATAGTCAAAATGAGGTAGACTAAGAGTACTAACTACATAATTAACACCTGCGTTTGCTATTTCTACTAAGTATTTTACTACATCCAAGTGACCTGCTTGAGCAGCATCAAGTAAAAAGAGTGGAGCAACTATCTCCATGAGGCTTCTTTTGCCTTTTTTTGCTTGCTTAATATTTATAGCTAAAGCTTCAGGGTGTCATTTCAGTGCGTGACGCAGAGATGTAGGGAGATTGAAGATCAGTGCTTGACACTGGAATGGCTTTGTTGCACCACTCAAGGAAAGAACAGGCAGTTACTGATGGAATTTGTTATAAAATAGATATTTAGCCGACAAAGGAAAAATATGCCAATAAGAATGAAAGTCAGTAACTGCAATGAATATA
>NZ_JBNRJY010000333.1:0-486 GCF_059414725.1 Wolbachia endosymbiont of Tuta absoluta | reverse complement strand
TTGTGTACTCTAGGTCTCTTTTCCCATAAAATTCTTCGCCTTTAAGTAGTACAGGTGCAGGTTTTTGCAGGCCACACCTTATCAGTATTCGGCGAGCTGTCCCTTACACCCTGTATTGCTAGTAGCAATATACTAACATTTCCAAAGTAGTCGATCGATCTGGAGTACCTTATGTAGACCACCAGGTGTACCATCAGGAGCCCACCTAAACTATTAGAGATACAGAAATGGTTCCTAAACAAAAGTTGTCCAGTATGATGGGCTGTTTCTTTTCACAAGTTTATAGAGGATCGATCCACTTTTTCCTTGTTAAAGAAGCAGCTCATCATACTGGCCAACTTTCGTTTTGGAACTATTTCTGTATCTCTAATAGTTTAGGTGGGCTCCTGATCGATCGTTTAACATTCTTACGTAAAAAAGCAAAAACTAAAAATATACAGCACCTACTAGTTTGACTTGGCTTATTTGGCTAGTAGAGCCGACTCA
>NZ_JBNRJY010000332.1:0-524 GCF_059414725.1 Wolbachia endosymbiont of Tuta absoluta | reverse complement strand
ATAAACTAGGATTAGATACCCTATTATTACTATTTTAAAGTAAAATACTAAAATAGTCAACCAGTCTGCTTACCCGACTATACGCAAACCAGATGTTAGAAAGTGATTCAATTCAATTCAATTTTTATTTGTGGAAACATGTGTACAATATATAGGTTTTACAATATTAATTTTTTTATTCAACATGCCCAGCCATTTGGAATTGAAAGGAACAGGAAACCTAATCCATACTAATTATTAGACTAGATTCCCGACCAGCGGTTTCACCGGCTGCTACAAATTTTCCCGTGGTAATAGTTGTTTTCCTGCGGTAAAAAGTGGCCAATGTATTATTCCGGGTTTTACTCTACCTGTGTTCCAAATTTCATCCAAATCGGTCAAGCCGTTTGAGCGTGATGAGGTAACAAACATACATACATACACACTCTCAGATTTATAATAATAGTACGGACGGATGCACCGACTCTGGTTTTGGCTGAAAATCGACAGACTAGTCATGGACTAGTCGTTTTATAACAAAAATG
>NZ_JBNRJY010000331.1:0-385 GCF_059414725.1 Wolbachia endosymbiont of Tuta absoluta | reverse complement strand
ATTTTGCCTTAACGGGGGTGAAGAAGGGGGGGGTAAGTTTCTAAAAAAATCCGTCAGTTTTGTAGCAAAAACGATGAAAATTAAATCTTGTTAAGTTAATACAAAGCTTTTAAGGCCATACTTTTGTGAAGGTAACCTGTTCAAGGAACTATAATAATATAAGCTGGTACCTCGCTAGATGACGATCGATCTATATAACAGCTTTTAGCTCCGTCCTCATTCCAGGCGTATGCTAATCAAGTTTCGGTCAGAAACTAATATTTGGCTATTTGGTTAGAAATTAACGCAATAAGGATCTTTGGAAATTTTGCCTTAACGGGGGTGAAGAAGGGGGGGGTAAGTTTCTATGAAACTCCGTCAGTTTTGAAGCTAAATCGATGAAAAT
>NZ_JBNRJY010000330.1:0-330 GCF_059414725.1 Wolbachia endosymbiont of Tuta absoluta | reverse complement strand
AAAAAAACAGTAGTGCTAGCTCAAGGCGCAGATGCACCACACATCATGCTAGCCGGTGTTCCCTTGAGCATAGTCGATAAGTTTTGCTACCTGGGGTCGACTGTGTCGAATAATCTCACGCTCGATGCTGAGATCGATCCTGAATTCTCTGATGCAACTTATATTGAGCCGGTGCTACCTGAAATCATAGAGAAAATTATAATGTGAGTATGAAACAACATTTTTATAATTTCATTGTTGCCCGTTTTTTATTCCAGTTTACATAATACTGTATCTTTATTGCAACATTGAAAACAGGTGGCAATGGTAAATATGTCATCATGAATCACC
>NZ_JBNRJY010000329.1:0-862 GCF_059414725.1 Wolbachia endosymbiont of Tuta absoluta | reverse complement strand
AACCACCACTGCAAGAATAATAGCTTTATGTTTGAACTGCTCATTGGGGCCAACTTTTGAACCTTGTGGATCGATCGTGTAAGTATTTCTTCTTATTGTTACCGACCAAGTCAACTAGACGATTATTAAACGTGTCGTCTTAAGACTGGAAGAAATCTCTTAACAAACAAGTTCGCCTTTGGGACATTTTACGTTATCCACTTAAATACTTTTTCCTGTACTAGGAGAATATAGTTCAATATAGTGATCATACATATATTTATAGATTTAGTACCATGCATGCCAATACACAGGCCTCATTCTACGAGATCATCTAATTGGCTTGGTCGATTAGTATAAAATTAAATAACATAATTGTTGAGAATGTCATAATGATAAGCCATTTTAGAAAGTCTGTTTCAAAACAGAATAGTCAGAAGTTTACCAAATACATAATTAATTGAACTCATAAAAACTTTTCTATGTAAACAACTCCCAAATTCCCAGTCGACAGAACATGACTCATCCTTGCAATCAACAAAACAAAAACACACGGTTTTCCTTATCAATCCGCGAGTTCCAAGTGGTGCTTATTTTGATGCGTCAGTACATTACCAGTTGTTCGTTCGTGAAGTCGTCTGCTTTCTATAATTATTAATTATCATTACGAAAATGGGGCATTTAGAAATCCCAAAGTCTTGGGCACATCATTCTAGTCTACCTGGCGATTTTGATGGATTTTCTGAAAACCAGGCGTATAGAAAATACGTGAAACAGGCCTTTGGTCTAGAAAAAACTTCACCTAGATTTAATATGGACAGTTTTTATCAAAAAGTGCCGGAATACTGGGCTCATCCTTCGCAAATGAGTTCAAGTTACAGTC
>NZ_JBNRJY010000328.1:0-570 GCF_059414725.1 Wolbachia endosymbiont of Tuta absoluta | reverse complement strand
GCAGGATTGCAGTGTTTCTTGTTGTCTAAACACAACTACAGTTTGCATATAATTTTTTTTGGAGATCTCGATATTGAAAGTAAATCAAACTCAAAATAGTGCCTAATTCTAAGATTCAGTTTATAACTTATTATTTTGTTTGATAATACATTACATTTAACATCAAATACAGTAGGAATATAGCAGTTTATTTTTTAGTTAAATTAGTTACGTTAGTTAGGTTGCACTTGCAATTTTCCTCAGGCAAAAAACAAAAACTTTTCGTATCCCGTGACAATAATTACGAGGTGTATTGTATTTGTAGGTAGTGTAACTATCTGTAAATAAGTAATTCATCCTAAAAATTCAGTTACAAAACAGTAGCAACCCTAGAAGAGTAGATATAAATCATTGAAAAGGAGGTGAGCCGTCCATCTGTAAATTCTCCATTCTTTTATTTCTCAGCGTTTCAAAAGCTTGATCGATCCAGCTTGTTCTGTTGCTGATGATTTAACAATAGCAGACTTCTGTGATAAGAGGGCACTTGAATCTTTTGCACAGAGTGTGGATTTAGTCACTATTGAGTCTGAA
>NZ_JBNRJY010000327.1:0-596 GCF_059414725.1 Wolbachia endosymbiont of Tuta absoluta | reverse complement strand
GTTCTGATATATCCAGTAATCATAAGTTCTCCTTTAATGGCATTTTGTTCTCATATTTTATATACCATTACACTCTGGGACCATACATATAAGGCTAAAGTTTGCTGAAAGTCAATTAAAATTACTTAATAAATTAACTATATAAACTAAAAATGCTAGTATTATATTATTAATTTTAAGTAAAGGTACATACTATGAGCTATACAAGAGAACAGTTAAAAGAGGCGAGGCAAGCAAAAAGTAACCTAGAAAAGAAATTTGAATCAAAACTAGAACTAGCAGCAGGCACAATAGTGATACTAACAATAGCACTAGGAATGGGCGCTGTTACTGGGGCTCTTGCAGGTTTAGCTCTAAGTTATGTTAACTTGCCACCTCTCATTGCAGGTGGAATCATTGGTTCTGCAATGTTATTAGTAGGCTTAATCAAGGCTTGTTTTTTCTCAAAAACTACAGTCAGGTAAGGAAGCAGTATTACTACTACCCCCTCCCTTAGAAACGCAGCATGCAGGTTTCCCCACACTACGCTTGAGCCCCTTATCTAAGTTCTTCTTTTCTAGAACCGGCTTGTCCTTCATGATTCCTCAGGAAACATC
>NZ_JBNRJY010000326.1:0-713 GCF_059414725.1 Wolbachia endosymbiont of Tuta absoluta | reverse complement strand
AAACCAAGTAATTTATCCGTATTAGGTATGTTATTTGCGATAAGATGGGTTTGTAAAAGACAGCAAAATTGTTCACTTGAAAAAAAGTTCTGATAGATACAATTCAATGTGTATCAGATTCAGAATGAATAGTTACACTATAGAGTACGACGATCGTAGCACGTTACTACGGCGTAGCATTCGTAGGCATTTACTCCACAAAGCTGTAGCATACCCTAAATAGAAGGATTGTATACGATTGTATGGATTGCTCTACCCGCTACGTTACACACGTTCAGTTCAATAGGTACCTAAGTATATATTATTACAACATTAACAAAAGCAGATCTCCCACTTATCGTCTGCCGCTGCGTATTTTTAACACCTTTTTATCTGTCCGTTTGGAAGTATGTCTGTTAATCGGCGCTAATCTCCAACAGCCTAAAATGTTCCTTGGTGTATCTGTTGGCTATTCGTTTCAATGATCTTATATGTTACTAGCTCGTAACCACGCACCAACCAGCAGATTTCAATAAAACTAATAAAATATCAAGTTATGAAAACAGCTTTACTGCTCTTTTTTGTTATAAATATTAATTGAAAAAAAGGCGGTTTCCTACTTGTCGTCGTGTCTTCCCTTTTTAACGCATGCGTCTGTCAGACGAAAGGAAATTGCGAATTCCGATCGATCCTTATACACCAAAAGTAGAAGAATAATTACTTTAAATCAGCTT
>NZ_JBNRJY010000325.1:0-440 GCF_059414725.1 Wolbachia endosymbiont of Tuta absoluta | reverse complement strand
GATTTTAATTTTGATTTACGTTAACATCGAAAACTAGTGCAAAGGTCAACCGATGTTATGTTTGCATTTACATATTATATAATTTTCTTCGTAAAGTGGCGCTAGTTTCGCGGCACTATCTACCTTAAAGAAATCATGGATTCACCATCTCCGTCTTCACCTGCTGAAAAAGTAGTATTCATGAAAGGGTGTGCCCCCTGGAGGAATCCACGATTGGTGGAACGGAAGCTGGTAACAATTGGATAGGCTGTACCTATCATCGATCACACACCAGGTCCAATACTAGTTTTAATCTAATTTACTAATGTAATAACTATGAGTTTCTCGAACAGCGAGTGCATTCGATGCAGCCGGGTGCGCGCGACAAGGAGACGTCGTGCACGTGCGCGGTGTGCGGCCGCGAGTTTCCCACGTGGCGCGCGTGCAGCGCTCACACCGCC
>NZ_JBNRJY010000324.1:0-367 GCF_059414725.1 Wolbachia endosymbiont of Tuta absoluta | reverse complement strand
TTGGTCATCCTGAAGTTTATATTTTAATTTTACCATGATTTGGTATAATTTCTCATATATTATTTCCCAAGAAAGAGGTAAAAAATATACTTTTGGATCATTAGGAATAATTTATGAGATTTGTTGTTTGAGCTCATCATATATTTACAGTAGGAATGGATATTGATACTCGAGCCTATTTTACTTCAGCAACTATAATTTATTGCTGTTCCTACAGGAATTAAAATTTTAGTTGGTTATCTACTCTTCACGGAACACTTATTATGTTGTAGCACATTTTCACTATGAAGGAATGGAAATTAATTCGACACAAAAACATTGCCGTGGTCTGGATGTCTACTATTATTTCTTCATCACTGATATTAGT
>NZ_JBNRJY010000323.1:0-4029 GCF_059414725.1 Wolbachia endosymbiont of Tuta absoluta | reverse complement strand
ATTTGTTATATTCATTGCAGTTACTGACTTTCATTCTTATTGGCATATTTTTCCTTTGTCGGCTAAATATCTATTTTATAACAAATTCCATCAGTAACTGCCTGTTCTTTCCTTGAGTGGTGCAACAAAGCCCGCTGGAATTCAGAAATAAAGAACAATGGATCCCAGTGTCAGCTACTCGGATGACAGGAAAAGGGCTACTCGGATTACATCCTTTTTTTCCTGGATACCAGTCGCATGACACTACTATATAGTAGGTCCCAATTTTATCCCAGTCTGGGATCTTCTTTCAAAAATTCAAAACAATCTATTAAAAAGGAGAATATTATGTCTACAATAATTTTATCATCAATTTTAAGTAAAGCGGGCAGTATTTTTGGGCCAATTGGCCAGATTGTTGGCTCAGAACTCGGTGCTCTGCTTGGTGCACAGCTTGATAATGCAATATTTGGTCTTGATGCCGACCAAAAGATAACGCATGGGGCGAGGCTGAAAAATCTGCAAGTTCAAACCTCAACTTATGGCAAAGCAATTCCAATTATCTATGGCACTGCTCGCATTGCTGGAAACATTATTTGGTCACAGCCAATAAAAGAGGAGGCGATAACCACTCAAAATAAAACAGGAAGAGGTATAAATATTACATATAACTACTATGCAACACTCGCAATTGCAATTTGCAAGGGGAAAGTAGAAAAATTAAATAGAATCTGGGCGGATATAAAATCGCTTAGTTTTGATGAAATAGATTATACTTTTTACCACGGCAGAGAAGACCAAAACCCTGATCCGTTTATGTTATCAATCGAAGGTGAGAAGAATGTACCAGCTTATAGAGGAATATCTTACATAGTCATCAAAAATTTCCCTTTGGCAGACTATAGTAATCGTGTTCCGGTGTTTACATTTGAAGTGCAAACTGCACTGAAGCTCAATGGATTCTCAGTAGCAGAAAACATTAAAAATATCAATATCATACCAGGTTCAGGGGAGTTTGTGTATGATACGAAAATACAGAAGAAAATTGCACGAGAAAAAATAAGCAGTAGTCAATATATTCCCTATGGACCGGTACAAAGAGTAAATCACAATAATCACACAAAAAAGAGCGATGCTATGCTTTCTTTGGACCAATTGAAGGAAAGTTTACCAAATGTTGAATGGGCATCGGTAGTGGTTAATTGGTTTGCAAGCAGTTTGAATATCAAAGATTGTAAAATATATCCTGCAGTTGAATTTCAAGACGATTCTGCTATAGTGCCTGATGATTGGCAAGTGGGAAATATAACCAGGGATAATGCCCAGCTCATTTCAAAAGATAATCATGGCAATCCAAGATATGGTGGTACAGTTAGCGATGCAGCACTAATAAGATATATAGAAGAGCTGCATAGCAGAGGTTATAAGGTGATGCTCTATCCAATGCTCTTGCTTGACACAAAAAACAAAGAGTGGCGAGGAAAATTGAGCGGTACTCCTCAGGATATAAGTGATTTTTTTGAGAATCAGTATAGCAAATTCATAGAGCATTACACAAGCATTGCCAAACAAACTAAAGTGGAAGGGTTTATTATTGGTTCTGAGTTTGCTCAGCTTACCAGAGTAAAAGATGCGAAAGGCAATTATCCTGCAGTAGCAGAGCTAGTTAAAGTTGCAAAGCAAGTAAAATTTCAGCTTGGAAAAGAAGTAAACGTAACTTACGCTGCCGATTGGAGTGAGTATCATTCATATGATGGTTGGTATAATATGGATGAACTATGGTCTTCAGAGTTTATCGATGTTGTTGGCATAGATGCTTACTTTCCACTCACCGATGGCCCAGAACCTCCTTTTGGCTATTCCGCGAAAGATGTAACGGGTGGTTGGAGCAGTGGGGTAGGGTATGATTATTTTTACGATTACTCAAAAAGTGATCCTGAGAAAATAAAGTATAATGACAGCGAATATGCGTGGAAAAATATCGAGAAATGGTGGAGTGAAGTTCATGTAAATCCAGGTGGTAGTAAAACAAAATGGCAACCAAAAATGAAGAAAATATGGTTTACCGAATATGGATTTCCCAGTATGAACGGCTGCACTAATGAGCCCAATGTGTTTGTTGATAAAGGTAGTATAGAGAGTAAATATCCACGATACTCAAACGGAGAGGTGAGCTTTCTTTCGCAGAAAACTGCAATCGAAGGAACATTAAAAAAGTGGCAAAGCTCAGAAATGGTGGAGAAAATGTTCCTCTGGGCGTGGGATGCAAGGCCATTTCCTTATTTCCCCAATTTATGTGACATGTGGGCTGACTGCCATAACTGGCAGACCGGGCACTGGATTCAGGGAAAAATTTCACAACTTAATGTTTCCGATGTTTTGTCTGATCTGTTGCAAAAGGTAGGTCTCAAAGGCGATCAGTTTGATACAAGTGATGTTAAAGGATTACTATCTGGGTATGTAATAAATGATCAGCAACCCGTACGCTCAATTATTAAAATGCTGCGAAGGTGCTATTTTTTTGATGTGGTTGAACAGAACTCAAAACTGAAATTTATTCAAAAGGGCAGGGGAGTGACAACTGGTATACCAGTTGACGAAACTGTTTTCAATCACAATCCCAAGCTGATACAGCTTAGTCAATTAGATTTAAACAATAGGATTAACATCGTTTATTTTAACCGCAATTTTGGCTATCCAATTGATGTGAAATATGCTGAACTGCCAAAGCAGGGCAATGCTGCAACAGTTGAAATACCTCTCATTATGGAGGAAGGGGAGGCGCAAAATATAGCTGAAGTTTTACTTTATTCTTCGTGGCAAGAGAGAAATGTATACAACTTTAAGCTCCCGATAAAATATGCATGGCTTTTACCAAGTGATGTCATAGCAATTTCAGATGGCGAGAAAAGACATACGATGAGAATTATAAAAACAAAGTTTGAAAGCATGTCCATTCAAGTAATGGGAGTTGGTTATGATCCCTCTATATACAAGCTCTCCTTTCCTTCAACAAGATCACTTATGCTTAAAGAATACCCTCCTTCTCACATCAGTAAATCTATCGTAGAAATGATAGATTTACCGCATATTAAAGGTAATATCGCAAGTTTTACTTTAATTAGTGAAGAGGAAGGTTGGAAAGGAGCAACACTTTTTATTTCGTATGATGATAAAAATTATAAGCCCATCGCGAGCGCAAATATACAATCTACTTACGGATATGTAATCGAATCTACCGATGAGGGAATTACAGTAGTGCTACGTTTTGGTAAGCTAGACGTCATGAATTCAACTGTGTTAGCGCTGGTTGGAAAAGAGGTAATAAAATTCCAAGATGCCAAGCTTATAGATAAAAATAAATATAAGCTTAGCAACCTAATTAGAGGTCAAGAAGGGACTAAGAAATATGAACACACTGCAGGTGAAAAATTTATTCTACTTGATGATTCAATAATTTCTTTTGAAGTGCAAAAAGGGAGAAAGTTTTATCTTAAGGCAGTCACTTACGGTGATTCATTAGATAATACGGAAACAAAAATTGTAAACTGAGAGAGCGTAAGTGAAATCTTAATGTCTACTTGCATTTTATTAAAAAATCCACTATATTATAAATATAGCAATATAGTAAGGTAAAATAATGATCGGTAATGTAAAAAAATTATCAAATGAAGCGCCAATAATACTAACATGGGTGCCAAGAGTACATGGTGCATCTTTACCAGATGGTAAAAATAGTAGATTGAATTATTTAGATATAATCAAGAATCATAAACTAAAGAATGAAGAGGAGAGGGATATATATCTGATTATCAACGGCCCAGGGTTTAAGCAAAGCCAAATAGATAATTTAAAGCGTGAACTGAAAGGAATTGAAGGAGTACATGTTATAGACTTGCATCAGTATGACTGGAGCGAAATAGATCGATCTTTTCCTTTCATCCAGGATACATCACTATTTACTAGACCCATAGAATAGTTACCATTGTTCTCTCCAAAAGCAAATGACTTCCATTTGCTTTCTACTTGACCAATTAATTTATCATGCAC
>NZ_JBNRJY010000322.1:0-249 GCF_059414725.1 Wolbachia endosymbiont of Tuta absoluta | reverse complement strand
GCCTTGATTTGGCGTATATTACTGGTTATCTTGTATATGCAATCAAACTTGTCTAAGATGACCAACAATGTAAGCCGGGTTCAACTGGAATGCACCGTGGTTTGCGCGGGCGCAGCGGTTAGCGGTGAATCTAGCGCCGCGCCCGACGGGAGACGTCGGTACTAACGGGTCGATCGATCTGCTTATTCTTCTTCTACCTCTCTCGCATCACTTTTTCAATTACCTTTTGCAGCAGGTCTTTTGCTATTC
>NZ_JBNRJY010000321.1:0-283 GCF_059414725.1 Wolbachia endosymbiont of Tuta absoluta | reverse complement strand
TGACAAAACCCCAATGACACGATTATGTCGACAGGCCTTGATTTGGCGTATATTACTGGTTATCTTGTATATGCAATCAAACTTGTCTAAGATGACCAACAATGTAAGCCGGGTTCAACTGGAATGCACCGTGGTTTGCGCCGGCGCAGCGGTTAGCGGTGAATCTAGCGCCGCGCCCGACGGGAGACGTCGGTACTAACGGGTCGATCGATCTGCTTATTCTTCTTCTACCTCTCTCGCATCACTTTTTCAATTACCTTTTGCAGCAGGTCTTTTGCTATTC
>NZ_JBNRJY010000320.1:0-2133 GCF_059414725.1 Wolbachia endosymbiont of Tuta absoluta | reverse complement strand
GATCGATCATTTACTCATTTTTTATTAACATTACTTACTCAAAGATGATGACAACATAGTAAGGTAACCTGAGTTGGCTTTGTTGCATAGCGAGTAGAGATGGGAGAAAAAAGGGAGAAAATCTAAAGAAAGTGGTTACTTTATTAAGAAATGAACATTGTGTAGAGTATATGCCAAAGAAGATGAAGGTCAGTAATCATTAAAGAGTATAATCAATTTTTAGAAAAAAGAGGAAATGTCTTTCATTTTATCGATGAAGCTATAGAAAACTGGTACGAAAGTTCAGAAAAAATTCCTGGAGATTTATAGCGATAAGGTTGTTATTGCAGTACGTATAGTCGTTAATCTATTTGGAATAGGCTTAAGGCAAGCAGTTGGATTTATAAAAGGATATTTACAAAGTATAGTGAAGAATCTCCAAGTATTCACAAGCTTCTCGTCAAACTTAATTTGAAACTATGTGACCACAGAACAGATAAAAATGACATAGAGAATATTGAAATTGCTATAGATAGTACTGTAATGCATATTTATAGTAACAGTACTCAACATAACAAAGATAACGCCAAGATAAGGAAGTATAATGGTACAGATCAAATAAGAAAGCTATATGTTGCTTTGGACGTAAACAGCAAAAAGGCAATAGCAGTTCGATATACTAATTTTCTTTCACATGATAGCATCTAAAATACTAAAGGAAATGGGTGATATCTATAAGATTAAGTCTCTGCGTGCAGATGGAACTTATGATACAGATAATTTATATAAGTTGTGCAATCAATACAATTTGAAACCCATCATAAAGCCAAGAAAAAATGCAAAAATCTGCAGCAATATAGATTATCTATCAGAAAGAAACAACAACATTAGTATAAGGAAAACTTACCCACTGGAAAAAGAAGACAAGGTATGAAATACGTTCACGTATCGAGAGTTTTTTCCTGAGGCTCAAAAAAACATTTGGATTTAGTTTTAAGAATAAATCTGAGGTAAATCGCTCTCAAGAGGTGCTTTTAAAATGCTATTTTATTAATAACTTTACTGATATAGGTATGCCTATTTTCAAATTTGCCTCGTAAATTCCTTTCATTACTCCTCCTTATTCCTTGCCATTCAACAAAACCTGGGAAGGGCTATACTTGGCAGTGGCTACACTTCTTACGGCAGAGCGATAAATGATTGCTGGTTAACCAAATGCTAGGAGAGGGTATGGGTAGTTTGATTTTTTATGTTGTTCTGAAAAGAAGATGTACTATATTTAGTATAAAATTCATAGTTACATGTTAATATTATACTAGTTTTTTAATTAAGGAGAATATTATGAAAAGTAATACAAAAAGTGCTGCTGCGTATAATACTAGAGAAGAAGCGTATGAACAATATTACCATTGCATACGCGCATGTCCTAAAAGTCATCAGGATAATAACGAACTACGTAGTGCATGCATTAGTAAATGTAGGGAAAGTGATTGGAGCTTTGAACAGGATGTAAAATTTAGTGATCAATTAAATTCTATTACGTCTCAGCTCCAGGAAGGGCTGAACGATTTATCTGAGTTGTCATCAGATCTAAATCTAATGAAACTATAAAAAAGAAGATACTTAGTATCTTCTTTGCTATGCAAGCTACTCTTATAGTTGAGTGTCACTAATTAGAGAAGTTTAAGCAGCGCATAACCTTGCTTATATTTTGCATAATATACATTTACGTATATTATAATAGGTATATAGATATTTTTTATTAAAAAGGAAGGGGAGGTGCCTTCGTGTGTTGACATCCTCCCCGCCCTAAAGGGCAAGGATTCCTACCACGTTCAGACCGAAGTCTGAATCATCTCGGTGGGTTCCTGCTTCATCGGGAGGCTAAATGCACTATCCCCTCCACAGGCACAACACGGCATGCCCTGCCGCTAAATCTATTATGCTTTTGTGCATATTCGGTGTCAACACCCGCTTCCGCCTTATATCCCCGCCCTGAAGGATGGGGTTTTACGGTGTTTTTTTGATAAGAAAAAGTCTTTTTCGGTGGTTACACCTATATTCTTTATTTCAGCTTTAAAACTGTTAAAATATAGCCCTTCCCATAATAGTCCAAAAAAATCATAAGAAGTAAGAATCGACAGCATGACGAAA
>NZ_JBNRJY010000319.1:0-344 GCF_059414725.1 Wolbachia endosymbiont of Tuta absoluta | reverse complement strand
ACTCAACAACCTCTTGGAGGAAAGTCTCATTTTGGTGGTCAGCGTTTTGGTGAAATGGAATGTTGGGCATTGCAAGCCTATGGTGCTGCTTACACTTTGCAGGAAATGTTAACTGTGAAGTCTGATGATATTTTTATAAGGCGGTGTCCCTCCGGGACCTGAGGCAATAGTATCGGCACCGAATTCCCCGAGTCAGGAACGATCGATCCACATAAGAGTTATCGCGTAGAACGGCCTCGCTCCTGAGTGTGCAATACACTTCATTATTGCTAAGCTTAGCAACACACTTGCGGATAAGTCAGTAGAAGAATTTTTGATACAGATAATTATGAAAACTTATTGGC
>NZ_JBNRJY010000318.1:0-256 GCF_059414725.1 Wolbachia endosymbiont of Tuta absoluta | reverse complement strand
ACTTTCTTTACTGTGTCGTTGCTGGCTTTGTCGATGCCTTCGCTGAGCTCGTTAAGTGTGACTGTTGGGACGACCATGATGATGGATTACTGTGAAAAGGTTAGAGAGGCAGTTAATGCCAAAGACGGATGGATTAAAGTGGAAAAGACAAGGAAAGCTAAGGATCGATCCCAAATAAACAAACTCTTTCACTTGCTCCACCCTCTCTTCTTCTATCATAATGTTACACTCCGTCATACCTTCTACTTTTTCAAAA
>NZ_JBNRJY010000317.1:0-684 GCF_059414725.1 Wolbachia endosymbiont of Tuta absoluta | reverse complement strand
AAATGCTCCTGAATCTTAGGTCAAGCAAACGAACATTATATGAAGTAGTTCCAGTTTCAATCATTGCAGACAAGTTTGCAGGAAATCTATTTTAATATGTTATTCCAGATCATTATGTAATTGAACCACAATGAAACGTTTTTAAAAACGAAGAGAAATGGGAGTTTTCTGTTGATAGTTCTGAATGTCAAACCAAACGGCGCTGTGCAAAACTGAAATTTTGACTTTTCAATATGGCTGGCGTCAGCCATAGTTTTGTCACAGGTTCCGTTTCACGTTGTGTTCGTTACAATAACGCCTTGCTATTATATTGAGTGTCATTCGTGTAAGTAAATAAATAACCAATAATACATTTAGAACAATTCAATAAACACAAAATAAAGAATAATTTATAAAGTGGTACAGATTTTGTGTAAAGAAACGTTATTTCAATTAGGCTCAGCGCCCTCTACATGACACTTGAGAATCCCTAGAAAATTTCGTTGCGTCCGTTTTCTTGTAAATAAATAGATACGCATCGGCTGACTATAACCTGAACACCTAAATAATTATACAGCAAAAAAACTAACAATCTGAAAGAATGGAATAAATTTAACTGAGTATAACAAAAAACTCTATCAAAACATTTAAAAATTACATGCATTGAACACATGTTTAACGTTTTTTTGTAAGGAGATAGTGTTT
>NZ_JBNRJY010000316.1:0-304 GCF_059414725.1 Wolbachia endosymbiont of Tuta absoluta | reverse complement strand
CGCATACAACCCTAATCTCTTCAAAGTAAGAGTGAACAGGCTTCTTCTGGGTGAGCTCGCTCCATCTTAGACTCTGTCTCTGTCCTATGACCTAGACAAGTAGTCAAGAGCAAACCCATACTTAATAAAAAAAAAGACTATACAATATGTTACACTTTGTGTTGTGTTTCTTTGCGTAAGATATTGCTTTTTCAAGAGAATCAAACTTTAATACAATCTGTTTTTGGGGATCGATCTTGTTGGTGTTATGATACTCTTTTCTTTATTGTTGTAATAAAACAAGGGCTTACTTTAGGACATTGTG
>NZ_JBNRJY010000315.1:0-579 GCF_059414725.1 Wolbachia endosymbiont of Tuta absoluta | reverse complement strand
GATCAAAACTGTAGGGCTATTACAATGATTTTCCCAAACTTCAGATAGTCTATCTTGATCGATCACTTTCATTATTTACCAAAAATTGCTTTATTACATCGGACTGGATGGGGCAACACTGAGACTAATATAGATATGCTCACCGATTTAGATGTTAGTCATTATTTTTAGATTGATCACTTTAATTATTTAGGTACCAAAAACAGCTTTTTTATATCTCGCGTTTGTCATTCATTTATGAATAGATATCCATGTTATAGAAATTTATTATCCCAAAGTTTTGATCTTTAAATGATATATATTTATGCAAATGAAAACAGAGAAAAGAAATATTACAATGAAATCGATGGTTTATCCAAATGTGATTTTTTTTAAGTAATGACCCAATAAAAATCTCGTATTCAATGATAAAGGCGGAATTACTTCTACGTAGAGTGGGGAAGGAAGGCCACGCTCATAGGATTCCTACAAGGGTTCCCTGTATCGGGATGCCACAGAAATTTTAAAATAGCACAAAGAACATTCAGACCCGAGAACAGAATTTCCTTACATACATCAGCCTATTGCAGTCCGCTGCTG
>NZ_JBNRJY010000314.1:0-678 GCF_059414725.1 Wolbachia endosymbiont of Tuta absoluta | reverse complement strand
AGCGTGTCTAGTTTAGATGGCATCGCATATTCAATAGGTAATGAAGATCAAACTGTTATTTTGAAAACAAAAGAAAAAACGAGAAGTTTTAATAGTGTAAAGGAAATGTTTTGACTGATTGCGGTAAACATTTTACCATTTTACAACAAAAGTTATTTTGATGATCTAGCTTAGGTTTACTACAGTACGGTCTGAATTCTTTTCAATATTCATATAAGTTTTATGGCGGTAGTTGTATAAAGCATCTCTAGCAGATAACGGATGATTTATGGTACAAGCTGACGTGAGCCGTCATTAATGTGTCTTTGCTGCTCTGAGGTAACTCCTGTTTTCTATATGCAACCAGGCATAAAATTGTCAGCAGTGGTATTGTATTCGAGGCCCGTAATCATACACTCAATCGACATACATCAGGCCATTGCAGTCCACCGCTGGACTTACGCCTCCCCCAGGATGCGTCAAAGGGCACGATCGATCCACATGAAAATTTACGATATTGTAACCCAACGCGTGAAAAAAGTACAAAAAAAATTACACTTAAAACTAAACTTAAACTACTTACTCACAAAGCCCGCTCCTTGTCGATCGATCGTGCCCTTTGACGCATCCTGGGGGAGGCGTTAGTCCAGCGGTGGACTGCAACGGGCTGATGTATGTCGATTGAGTGTATGAATACGG
>NZ_JBNRJY010000313.1:0-676 GCF_059414725.1 Wolbachia endosymbiont of Tuta absoluta | reverse complement strand
AATTGCTACTTGCCCACCTGGTAGATACTCAACTCTATCACATCTTGCTGTCAATAAAATTTCTTCTGTCATTCGAGTATCTGACCAGCTCTTATTACACAATTGTCTGGTGTGTTCATTTGCAATCAAATTTTTTGGATCGATCGTAACTGTGAAATAAGTACCAAAGCACTAAGGGTAAAGGGAAAGAAAAGAATAAACATACTTTCATAATACTTTGTTTATTCAGCTTATCGGCAAAATAACCACCCCATAGGGACAATGCGATAAAAGGAATCGCCTCAGCCAATCCAATCAAACCGAGTGTAAGTGGATCTTTGGTAATTTGATACAGTGAATAGGCGACAATAATTTCTTGGATCAAAATTGCCAGTGTTAAGCAAAATTGATTGATCGTGACGATGGAGAAATCTCGATAGCGAAGCGCAGCAAAAGCATCCTGTGCAGGGGTCATAACTGTCCAGTTTTATCATGATGTGACGATTATAAAGATTAAATACAGATTTTCCTTATGAAAAATGATGAAATTTTCATCGGAAATTACACTGAATAACTGATAAATAGTGCAAGGTTTTGCTTTTGTTTTGTACAGAGATGATTTAGAATATTGCCTCCCTTACCTGCAGGTCGTACTCGCAATGGTGCGAACGTACCGAACAGGTGTTTAAAGAGGTTG
>NZ_JBNRJY010000312.1:0-258 GCF_059414725.1 Wolbachia endosymbiont of Tuta absoluta | reverse complement strand
TACAATCATACCAAGCTCCTAATTGATCATTGCTTGTCAAATACGTTGTGTCTGTCTATATGTAGTTTAGTTCATTTTTCACGCTGAACTGGTAGAGGAATACACAGACGACGTTACTTTATTTTAGGAAACTTCAAATATCCTAAAATAAAGTAACTTCTCATGTACAGGTGTCCTTATGTAAGCTTAGATCGATCCACCCGGCTAGCGGCGAACACTTGCGTCACACATACTCAGCGCAGCGGAGTGAGACACGCA
>NZ_JBNRJY010000311.1:0-724 GCF_059414725.1 Wolbachia endosymbiont of Tuta absoluta | reverse complement strand
CCCTTTTTGGTGGCTCGTGCGAGCTATAGCTGAAGAGGGTCGCAGTAACCAGGCCGCTGCGACTGTTTATCAAAAACACAGCACTCTGCAAACACGAAAGTGGACGTATAGGGTGTGACGCCTGCCCGGTGCTGGAAGATTAAATGATGGGGTGCAAGCTCTTGATTGAAGTCCCAGTAAACGGCGGCCGTAACTATAACGGTCCTAAGGTAGCGAAATTCCTTGTCGGGTAAGTTCCGACCTGCACGAATGGCGTAACGATGGCCACACTGTCTCCTCCTGAGACTCAGCGAAGTTGAAATGTTTGTGATGATGCAATCTCCCCGCGGAAAGACGGAAAGACCCCATGAACCTTTACTGTAGCTTTGTATTGGACTTTGAACAGATCTGTGTAGGATAGGTGGGAGGCTTTGAAGTGAGGATGCTAGTTCTCATGGAGCCAACGTTGAAATACCACCCTGGTGTGTTTGAGGTTCTAACCTTGGTCCATTATCTGGATCGATCTGCACATCGGCGGCCACTTCGGCCAGCCCGCCATGGCGGCCACTGGCCAGCGAGAAGCCAAATTTGGCGGGCAGGCCATCCAGCGCGGTATCGGCCACCAGCGCCTGCTGCAAGGCCTCGGCCAGTGCCAGCACACCGTCAGCGGGCTGGCACAGCGGGTCGATGACCAGGTTGCGCAGCTGCTCATGGCGCGCGTCCGGGTCCAGCAGGCCTTGGGCGG
>NZ_JBNRJY010000310.1:0-1317 GCF_059414725.1 Wolbachia endosymbiont of Tuta absoluta | reverse complement strand
ATTCCCTCTTGTACCATTTCCAAAAGTGGGCTCATCTCTCTTAGCCGTCCAACATTTTTAGTAACAAGATCGATCCGCGACTCCCCTTGTTTATCTAGTGATTTGTTTGCACAAACGCCAGATTTAATGGAATATTCAAGTTAAGCCGATTCCAGTACCCTCCGCTGTTTGGATGTGGCTGAAGTTGAGCAGTTAAACGTAAATAAAGCTCAAATTGAATCCAAAAGAGCTAGAAAAAAGACCTAGATTTTTTGTTAGATAATTAAAAATGAAATTTGCGTATTATGTAGAGTGAGGAAACCATGAACAGTTGGCTATTCATGGTACTTTTGGAAAGGCGAACCAAATTAAAGTTCTTAAATTATATAACTTTAATAAACTTTTCATTTCAGCCCTAGAAAGATTTTCAGTATTTTTTTTACAAGGCATATTATCAACAGCCTTGAGACTTCCAGCAGTGGACATAGTCCTAGTTATAGGTGTGAATTAGCACGGCGAACACAGATAGTAGATAATAACATGATGGATTGACTTTCAGCTTTCAGTAATAGCTATCGATAATCAAGGTATTACTGGCGATTGAGATACAATCAGATCGTCATCTACCAACCTGATTAATTATTGAACTAGTATAACGCTAATCATTGAATAGTGAAGGTTGTTTAGTCATTATACAGGGTGTAAAGGACAGCCCTTAAAATACTTATAGGGTGCATTTAGAGATTCAGACCATGAAACTGGAAATCTTACCATGAAAAGTATTTGAGGAAAAGCCAAAAAAATTACTTCAGTGAACAGATGTTGATTTTGTATGGGAGGTAATTTTTTTTGTCATATCCTGACATATGCTCCTAGGAGAAAGTTGTTTATTTTCATGGTCTGCATGCACCCTATTAGTATTTGGAGGGCTTTCCCTTACCAAAACAGTAAAGTATGGATATATGCGCAGGAGCGGTAGTTGCGAACGTTTTTGCAGACACGTTTCTCTTATCTCATACCACGTACATGATGTAATGCATGTGATGATAGAAAGACTATATGAAAAATAATAATTTAAGAGCACGTTTAACGTTAGGCATAGGCGCAGTGGTAGTGCGACTGCCTACTACACAAAGGTTCCGCGTTCAATTCCGGGTGGGGCACTCGCAAAGTTGATATTTATCACTTTGTGAATTTGTTCCCAGTCTGGTTAGGGCATTGCAGGCTGAACCACCTAATAGTCAGAAAGAAACGAAAATGGTTCCGTGCTTCGGAGGGCACGTTAATCCGTCAGTAATCATAGACAGCAGGTAACGATTGCTATCGAAAAAAAAGATC
>NZ_JBNRJY010000309.1:0-413 GCF_059414725.1 Wolbachia endosymbiont of Tuta absoluta | reverse complement strand
ATTAAATATATTTTTCATTATATACCTCTATATAGTTAACTTATTATTTTAATAATAATATAAATAAATATATAATGCAATACTTTAAATTAATTAATAAACTAGACCTGCAGATTCAAAGAAAAACAATTTTCACGATCGATCCGTTAAGTGGTTTTGAAGATTTAAGCTTACAAACAAACTAACATACAGGGACAGACGCGGGAAGCGACTTTACTTTAAATTCCGGTTTTTTTAATCCCCCTAGGGATGAAAAGGGGGTTAAAAGTTTGTATGAAAATTCGTAGTCTTAAGTGTGATCGATCAAACTATACTGGTTTTCTATACAGTTCTAAGAACTACCAGCATACGTTGATCGATCAACAAAGACATTTTAAAGAAGAAATAAAAGCGATAAAAGCAAATAACGGATC
>NZ_JBNRJY010000308.1:0-3396 GCF_059414725.1 Wolbachia endosymbiont of Tuta absoluta | reverse complement strand
GAGTGTTGGTCTTCCACTTATTGTTGTTGCTGCTGTGTTTTCTTTTGTAACTATTGCATTTTCATGTGCTGCAATTAGTAAAAACAACACTATTGCTGAGAAAAAAGATCGATCTTCATTAGGTGCTAGAGATATGTAAGGTACATCCATTAGCCTAGCAGGCAAATATTCAACAAGTAGTTCTATAAATGTTTTTCCAGTTCCTGTTGCAAGTGCAAACTCTTTAGTTGGACTCTTACCTTCTTTTAAGTGGTCTATTGTTTCTTTGATGTAAGATAAATGTTGTGGAAATATTACAATTTTACCAAGCCCACCTATTGTTGCACTTTTTTCTTTACCTTTGATTGTTACACTATAATGGTGATTACCTTTCTTATCTCTGCTGATTGTCGACTCATGCTGTGTGCACAAAGTAAGTAGATCTTTGTCAGTGTAATCTTTCGTATCTTTAATATCTACCGAAGAAGAAGCACTTTCATCAAATTTAACATTGTATGTACCTTCTTCCTTCTTCGTTAAAGTTACACCAATTTCTCTTTCACCTATTGTTACTTTATCATGTATTTCACCTTCATTGCTACTCAACAGACTTTCTATTTTTTCTTTAATGTCCTTTGCAACTTGAGAGGTTTTTCTATTTAATTCAATTGACAGCAAGACTCCCAAGTAAGTCTTTTCTAGCCCTTCTATATTTCTCTTTTTTGAATCGTTATCAAACTTTGTGAATATTTGCGCAGATGAATGTACCATGTTTTTACCTTTAAAATACAGTGTTAATATTCTAATAATATACGAGATTAGATAATTTATCAAGATATTTAATTAATAAATTACAAAATAATCATAAATTTTTCTATTATTTTTAAATGAATTAGTATTAACTCTTTAATGTACATTAGTAAAAACCAAAGATCGTGAAAATTGTTTTTCTTTGAATCTGCAGGTCTAGTTTATTAATTAATTTAAAGTATTGCATTATATATTTATTTATATTATTATTAAAATAATAAGTTAACTATATAGAGGTATATAATGAAAAATATATTTAATAAAGCTAATGCACCTTATCTTGTGAGTGGTGCTTTGGCTACTTCGGCTTTATTGGCATCAGGAGTGTTTACTGTGGCTCCTTACATTGGTTTTTTAGCTCCAGTTGCAGCTTTGAGTGTTGGTCTTCCACTTATTGTTGTTGCTGCTGTGTTTTCTTTTGTAACTATTGCATTTTCATGTGCTGCAATTAGTAAAAACAACACTATTGCTGAGAAAAAAGATCAACTTAATCAACAAAGTAATGAGATTGCTAGACTAAAAAAGCAACTTGATGAGAAAGAAATTGACGTACGAAATTACAAAAACTCAGAAGAAGGTAATTCTGCTTCTAGGTTAGCAAAAGCAGCAGTAGCAGGAACAATGGCAACAGGAGGAATAGTAGGAGTGATGTTAGGAGGAATAACAGGAGGGATTTTAGGAGCAATAGTAGGACAATCAATATTAGGAGTATATGTTGACAATTCTAAAGAAGGAGAAGCACGGAGAAAAGCGACTGTTGATAATGCTGTACATGTTTGGGATGTATCGCAATCGGCGTTTGGCGTTGTTAAAAGTAGTGTGAAATATACTTGTGGTAGCATTATTGAGTGTTCAAAAAGTAGCATTAACAGTGTAGGAACCGTCTTGAAAAGTGTTTGTAATGTCATTCCTCATTCCACAGCGAATTTAAATTTCTCTTCAATGATTGACTGATAAAAGTTAACTCTATTAGGGGAGAATGGCTGAAATTATTTTTTCCTTTGATGTTAAATCTCAAAAAAAACTGGCGTAAGTTTAGGCGGTGTTGTGTCTGAGCTTACGCACATGCTATATAATATTCTAAATCATATTATCCTTTTGGAATGCATGTAGGCTCCAGGTTATAACAAATGATCTCACCATTCCAAACAAATTATATTAACTTAATATTATTTATCATTAAAAACTCAAATAATATGATCACTTCCGGCAACCAAAACCAAGGACGGTGAGAAGTGTTTTTCTTGGAATCAATTGGTCTAGCGCCATTCTGTTAAATGAAGGTACGGATACCTTATCACTTATGCTCCTTCATTTTATTGCATGCACCAGTACCTATTGTCAACTAACTGCTGTGAGTCACTATTTTCCAATTGACTATTAACTTTTTCCTCTAACTTATTACAAATGTCACCTTGCATTCTATGATCAAGATCTTCAAATTGCATTGATGTGTCTGATACGTTATCTTGAAGCAGTTGTATATTCGGCGTATTTTCCTTAGATATTGCACTTGTATTTTCTAATCTTCTTTTCTTAGACTTACCTAAATGTATAGTTGTCTTCTGTTGTTTTCTATGTGATTGCACTTTTAAGTCTGAAGAACAAGGGCCTGAGGACATAATTGATTGCGCTTTAACATTTTGGTCATGAATAGCAATACAATAACGCAAAAGATCTTTGTATTCTAGATTCATAGTAGCCCCTTGCTCTAAAAGGTATTCAATAATATCTAAGCGACCAGCGATAACAGCGTATTGTAGAGGACTAACACCATTTCTATCCTGTAGATTTACATTAGCTCCTTTTTCTACAAAGTATTTAACAATATTTAGGTGACCAGCAATAACAGCATAGTGCAGAACCCCCCTACCACGCTTATCTTGTAGATTTATGCAAGCTCCTCGCTCTAAAAGGCTAGGAATAATATTTAAGAGACTACTGAATTTTAGATTCATATTAGCCCATTTATCTGTAAGGTATTCAATAATATCTGAGCTAGCAGTGACAACATAGTGTAAAAAGCTTATACTGTTTCTACAATATAGATTTACACTATCTTCATATAAAGTATTACCAACAGCAAAATCAATTACTTTGGATTGTGGAAGAAATGATTTTTTCTCTATTTCCTTTTCTAAACATTTTTTTCTTTCACTTTCAGTAGACATTTTTTGTGTAGTACCAAGATGATTTAACCCTATTCTTCTCTCCTGTAACTCTTGCATGTTTTTAAGTTCTTGTGATGCCCCTTTTTTTCCAAGATAGGCATACCCAACAGATAATTGTATAAGATTTTTATAAAAACCTATATGATTGCTTTCATACAACTCACCTGAGCTAATCAAGTTGTTGAACTCCGTTAACACTTCATCTAATAGATTTCTTTTATCTTTCATACTTATCATTTTTTCAATAAAAGGACTTCTAAGTATGAAAGGACTTTGCTTTTGGTATTTTAGAATATCAATTCAACCACTATGGATTAAAATCCAAAGATTGAGAGAGAGCATAGAATGCTAACTTTCGACTTGAAAGTCACCAAATTTATCTTCTTTTTTAGAGTGATTTTCAATATAATTTTTTATCATTTCGTCAGTTACATTT
>NZ_JBNRJY010000307.1:0-1057 GCF_059414725.1 Wolbachia endosymbiont of Tuta absoluta | reverse complement strand
GAACGATTCAATTGCATAAATAACTCTTTTATGTTTCTTCAGCATTATTGTGTGGGGAATTAGCATAGCAAAAAAATCAAAGCCATACTTTAAAACTTGATTAAGGGATGTAAATTATCAGTATTACTTCCATTTGAAAATCTTATGCGCGTGGGTGATATTTTTCATGTAATTGCTGCATGCGCACCTGTGCCACATGAGTATAAATTTGAGTGGTGGATAGATCGATCAATACCCTGTGCCTTATAAATATCTAATAATTCAGCAATGCGTGCCTTATCATCGCCAATACATGAAAGATGTGGAGCAACAGGTGTACCTTTACCATTAAAATCATTAATTGCGGCTAAAGTACGTTCACGGGTAGAACCACCAGCACCATAAGTAATCGAAAAAAACTCTGGATTGAATTGTTGCAATTCTTGATGAACGATTTTAAGTTTTTCCGCACCTGCGTCGGTTTTGGTTGGGAAAAACTCAAACGAAATGGGAATACGTTTGCTCATGATTAAATCCTTTTTTATAAATGCTTTTTAATATCTTTCACTTTTACCCAATCCTCTCCCTAAAGAGAGGATATCCACTTTCAATATATAAACTTTGAAAGTGTAGGGTAGATAGAATGAAAACTTAGTATTTATAAGCTTCAGATTTAAACGGACCCTCAACTTGCACACCTAAGTAGTCTGCTTGTTCTTGAGTCAATTGTGTCAATACACCACCAAAACCAGCAACCATTGCAGCAGCAACTTCTTCATCCAGTTTTTTAGGAATTAATTCAACACGGATTTTTGCTGCTTTTTGATCTTCTGGAAGATCTGCAAATTTTTCAGCAAATAGATGCATTTGACCTAATACTTGGTTGGCAAAAGAACCATCCATTACACGAGAAGGGTGACCTGTTGCATTGCCTAAGTTAACCAAACGACCCTCAGATAAAAGGATCGATCAAACAATAAGGTTTTATACAAAATTAGAACCAGGTAATCATATAAATGATGATGATGTAGATTCAGTTATAAAAGATTTATATAAAACAAAGTTATTTGCTGAAAAA
>NZ_JBNRJY010000306.1:0-383 GCF_059414725.1 Wolbachia endosymbiont of Tuta absoluta | reverse complement strand
CTGCATGCACCTTATCAGTATTCGGCGAGCTGTTCTTTACACCCCGTATAATAAGAAAAAGCAAATACATTAATACCTTCGCATTTATATTTTATAAGATAACTAATAAATGCCGTGTGATGCCGGCTTAGAATAGCATCTCCCCATTTCTTTCCCGTGGGAGTCGTAGGAGGCGACTAAGGGACTCGAGAGTGTGCATTGCAATTTTAGGCGATGGGCTGACAACCTGTCACTATAGTGATATAAATTATCAGTTTCTAGGTCGTTTGTAGTTTGTTCATTCATAGTAATACTCCTGTTTTTATTAATAGATGAAAGAATTGTCATT
The DNA here is from genome assembly GCF_059414725.1 of Wolbachia endosymbiont of Tuta absoluta. Lineage (NCBI taxonomy): Bacteria > Pseudomonadati > Pseudomonadota > Alphaproteobacteria > Rickettsiales > Anaplasmataceae > Wolbachia > Wolbachia endosymbiont of Tuta absoluta. The sequence continues at coordinate 55 of NZ_JBNRJY010000306.1, read as the reverse complement.
CCGTCTGCAAGGCCTATTTCTACTGCTTTCTCCCCAAAATATAGCCCTGCTTCTG
>NZ_JBNRJY010000305.1:0-507 GCF_059414725.1 Wolbachia endosymbiont of Tuta absoluta | reverse complement strand
GAGCCCCAATGTCCTTGTGAAAAGAAGCGGCCCATCATACTGAACAACTTTTGTTTTGGAACCATGCCCATATCTCTAATAGTTTAGCTGGGCTCCTGGTGGTACACCTGGTGGTCTACATAAGGTACTCCAGATCGATCTCTTACAGCCAACCCGTCGGTAGTGCGAGAATTTATATATTTGTGGGGACAAACCAGTGCAACAATTTAAACAATTTTTTAAGTATACTACAGTTCTTAACATATATATTACTAGCAGCCCGCCCAGCGGTTTCACCCGCTGCTAACAATTTCCCCCCGGTAATAAGACAGTTTAATAGGTATAGCCTATGTACATCAGGGCACTGACTCAGTATTGTCAAGAAAACAACTCCCATTCCACTCAAGTAACTTTATTTTTATGCCTACCTGGTAAAGATAAAATCAATAAATACCTAACCATGGCAAAATACATCCTTTCAGTTGACGGCGGAGGCATAAGAGGCATCATACCAGCCATTATACTAGC
>NZ_JBNRJY010000304.1:0-2494 GCF_059414725.1 Wolbachia endosymbiont of Tuta absoluta | reverse complement strand
ATTGATCGATCCGCCTCGTGCAGGGATTGATGACGATACGCTAAAATTATTGCAAGGTTTCGAGACGATTCTTTATATCTCATGTAATCCAGATACACTTTACAGCAATCTGGAAACCCTCACAAAGACTCATAAAATTGTTAAATTTGCAATGTTTGATCAATTCCCCTACACCCATCATGTTGAATCTGGGGTTTTGCTTAAAAAGATTTAAACAATTTATTACAACCATGACATGCCATGACAGATTTCATGGCATTTTTATTTCTTAATAATATTTACTTATATCAACAACATATCGTATTTTCTTATATTTAAAGTCAAAAAAGCAACTTAGAAAATTTTCAATGGTTGGCAAATTTAGTCTATAACTCGACCATTTACCTTAGCAGCCATCTTGAATTTTATAAAAAAACGTCTATATTTCGAACTATGTTAGGTTGCGTATGAAGGCTCTATGAGTTTTTGGCAAAAGCTGTTTATGGCTAAAGATACTGTGCAAAATGAACATAAAAATCAGATTGCATGTGTTGAAAATGATTGCTCTTGTAAATCCAATGATCGATCAATGATATTAACAACGATGGTATTTATACAGAAGGTGTCGATAGTGTCCTCAATGTTGCAACAGTCGCAGCAGGTGGAACATGGAATATGTCATTGAGTTTGACAGCAGGTCAGTACCATCTGGGTTATATCATTTGGGATGCAGCAGGGAATCGTAGTCGCCTAAGCATGACTTCTGATATAGATGTCGTGAACAACTTGGGTAATGCGCCATATACCAACAGTGCTTTTGGTACCAATGCAACATTGGGTTATGGTAGCAGTATGGTCATTAACACGAATGGACACTGGACTTTTGTCAATGACCAAGCGGTTTATGCTGGTGCTTCAACGACAAGTTATACCACCACAGCGTTGACACTCGCATCTGGTACGGTCAGTTCATATTCTTTCGGTGATTACAATCTGGATGGCAATATTGACATCATCGGCACAGACAGTGCTGTAACTTCGACTGCCCCGATTTGGACTGGAACCGCCGGCGGAGGATTTACTGCTGGTACTGTAGATGCTGGACAACTTGTTGCACGTGGTGGTTCAGTATTTCTAGACATGGATGGTGATGGATATTTGGATGCTGTGGTTGGTGATAGAGGAAACGACTCCTCAGCATTTTTGAAAAATAATAGTGGTGTATTCAGTGTCTATGGACGGGCATCAGGTAATCCGACAGCCACTGGTCTGAGTACATTGACCATGGATCGATCTTCCATTAAACCAACATTATTGATGTCTGGCACTTTAGAACAGCCTACGCCCAAGTCAACCCAACGTACAACATAACCCAAGATCCCTTGAAGATTGTTTTCAAGCTCTTTGATTTTCTCTTCTTCAGTCCAGTTTGTATCAGTCGCCAAAGGTGGAGTAAGTAAATCATCTAAAGGTAAAGCTTCAGTTTTCAACAATTCTTGCTGACGAGCTGAAACATTGCACTGATGATAATGAATCGCATGAATCACCGCACCTGATGGAGATGGAACCCAAGCACAGCTTGCACCAGCTTCAGGATGCTCGATCGATCGGCTTTTTGAGATTAGCATCCTATCGCTAGGTAGCAACCCTTTGTACCGACCATTGTAGCACGTGTGTAGCCCTGGTCGTAAGGGCCATGATGACTTGACGTCGTCCCCGCCTTCCTCCAGTTTGTCACTGGCAGTATCCTTAAAGTTCCCATCCGAAATGCTGGCAAGTAAGGAAAAGGGTTGCGCTCGTTGCGGGACTTAACCCAACATCTCACGACACGAGCTGACGACAGCCATGCAGCACCTGTATGTAAGTTCCCGAAGGCACCAATCCATCTCTGGAAAGTTCTTACTATGTCAAGACCAGGTAAGGTTCTTCGCGTTGCATCGAATTAAACCACATGCTCCACCGCTTGTGCGGGCCCCCGTCAATTCATTTGAGTTTTAGTCTTGCGACCGTACTCCCCAGGCGGTCTACTTATCGCGTTAGCTGCGCCACTAAAGTCTCAAAGACCCCAACGGCTAGTAGACATCGTTTACGGCATGGACTACCAGGGTATCTAATCCTGTTTGCTCCCCATGCTTTCGTACCTCAGCGTCAGTATTAGGCCAGATGGCTGCCTTCGCCATCGGTATTCCTCCAGATCTCTACGCATTTCACCGCTACACCTGGAATTCTACCATCCTCTCCCATACTCTAGCTTCCCAGTATCGAATGCAATTCCCAAGTTAAGCTCGGGGATTTCACATCCGACTTAAAAAGCCGCCTACGCACGCTTTACGCCCAGTAAATCCGATTAACGCTCGCACCCTCTGTATTACCGCGGCTGCTGGCACAGAGTTAGCCGGTGCTTATTCTGCGAGTAACGTCCACTCATCTTGGGTATTAACCAAAAGAGCCTCCTCCTCGCTTAAAGTGCTTTACAACCATAAGGCCTTCTTCACACACGCGGCATGGCTGGATC
>NZ_JBNRJY010000303.1:0-975 GCF_059414725.1 Wolbachia endosymbiont of Tuta absoluta | reverse complement strand
ATATCCTTCATTCCTTTTCTCAGGCTTTCAATGCATTTAAATCATTAAAAATGATACTTAATCAATGCACTGACATTATTTTCATCTTTTCCTGAGATACCATATTTATTATTCCAAACCGAATATTCGACACCTAAATATAACTTTGTGTTGGGTGAAATATGTTTGCCCGCATTCCATTTCCATTGTGTGGTCCAGTTTAACTCACTGGCATGGTCATCTTCAGCGGTTGACCAATCCAGAAAACCATCAATCAAGAAATCTTCAGATGCAATTGTAAATGGCACACCAAAAACGAAAGTCAATTGATAGTCATCATCTGTATTTTTATAATTATCCGCCTTATAAAAATTTAATTGGGCATATTGAAAATATGGAATCGCCAAATCTACACCGATCGATCCAGCCGCAGGTTCCCCTACGGCTACCTTGTTACGACTTCACCCCAGTCATCGGCCACACCGTGGTAAGCGTCCTCCTTACGGTTAGACTACCTACTTCTGGTGCAACAAACTCCCATGGTGTGACGGGCGGTGTGTACAAGGCCCGGGAACGTATTCACCGCGGCATTCTGATCCGCGATTACTAGCGATTCCGACTTCATGGAGTCGAGTTGCAGACTCCAATCCGGACTACGATCGATCAAGATAGCAGATGCAATTGCAACTAGACCTAAAGTGAGTTCCATGATAATTCCTCAGAGGTTAGGTTTATACCAAATTAAATTAAAAAAATTATACCTAACCACCTGATGACAGTTAGGCAATACCATTAATGTTTTTCGCTTGCCATGCTCAAGTATACGATTGTTAGCATCATGAAAATGAAGGCTTGCAACGTAATAACAAGAATGTGGAAGATAGCCCAAGGCACAGACAACGCCCATTGGATCCAGAAAGGTAACAACGCGATCAAGATGAAGATCGATCCTAAAACAGAATCAGGGGAACTGAAACTCACAGGCGCAATTCGAAC
>NZ_JBNRJY010000302.1:0-329 GCF_059414725.1 Wolbachia endosymbiont of Tuta absoluta | reverse complement strand
GTAGAGGGGGGTAGAATTCCAGGTGTAGCGGTGAAATGCGTAGAGATCTGGAGGAATACCGGTGGCGAAGGCGGCCCCCTGGACAAAGACTGACGCTCAGGTGCGAAAGCGTGGGGAGCAAACAGGATTAGATACCCTGGTAGTCCACGCCGTAAACGATGTCGACTTGGAGGTTGTGCCCTTGAGGCGTGGCTTCCGGAGCTAACGCGTTAAGTCGACCGCCTGGGGAGTACGGCCGCAAGGTTAAAACTCAAATGAATTGACGGGGGCCCGCACAAGCGGTGGAGCATGTGGTTTAATTCGATGCAACGCGAAGAACCTTACCTACT
>NZ_JBNRJY010000301.1:0-1229 GCF_059414725.1 Wolbachia endosymbiont of Tuta absoluta | reverse complement strand
GATCCTTAATTTCTCTATGTATTTTTGTTAGATAGACTATTTCTTTATCCTCATCTTCATACCAACTGTTTTCTCTTAGTACTGTTGGTCCTGGAAGTAGATCGATCCGATGAACCCTGGGTTCAGAGTTTTTGTGGGGCGTTCACCGCTCGAAAAACTTGCTGTAAAAATGTCTACCTCGATTCAATGGCTAACCCCAATCGCAAGTATGAAAGTGCACATTCGAAATTTTGCGGTTATATGGACACATTCGAAATTTCCTTTAGTCTGACAGACGGACGCGACAAAAATACGTCCGTCAGTCCGTCAAAGAGGGAGTACCGCCTAATAGTCTAAGCGTTACTTCCTGTCATGCGACGGGCCTATGTAACAGTAACACAGTTACTTCAAGGATGTGATATTCGTTGTTTTATGAACCGGCAAACTAGCCGTGTTGTGTGCTGCACGCACGGTTGTCACGCGACCACTGCTTGCACACTGACTGAGTGACAAACATATTTTATATCGGGTTACATACTAATGTGCATTAATAACGCACCGTAGCCGTATCTGTATGAGAATTAGATATAAATCCACAATTTGCTTTCGCCTTTCGATGCATGCGTTACGTTGCGTTAAAAATACGCAGCGAAGGACGAAATGTGGGGGAACCGCCTATTTACATTGATTTATTTTTGAAAATTTACACTAATACCTACCTTATTATAAAAAGGAAAGATTTGATTGTTTGTTTGAATTGAATAGGCTCCGAAAAATTATTTTACCATTAAAATCCTACTTTATTCCTGATGAACGTAGGCTATATTTAATACGAGAAAAAATAGGGATCCGTGTGAAAATTTCGATATACATTATCGAAATTGTGAAAAATGTACCAAAAAATAATTATATCGTCTACGCTGTGGATTTTGTCAATAGAGGAAAATGATGTACTACAATTTATAGAGAACATCAATATCTACGCGTTAGAAATATCAATATGTCTGCAATACCATATGTCTTACCAAGAGTCAAGAGCAAACCCATCATTAATAAAAAAAAAAATGTCTAACTACAGCCAGAAAAACTACTTATTCATTTAAAAATGTGCAATAGTAACGTCGCACCGGTACAAACTACGCCACATTATTAGTACCAGAGTAATAATCATATTTAATCATGAGTGTATTAAACGGTGGTGTAAGGGACAGCCCTCCGAATACTGATAGGCATGCAGACCATGAAACTGA
>NZ_JBNRJY010000300.1:0-640 GCF_059414725.1 Wolbachia endosymbiont of Tuta absoluta | reverse complement strand
TTTATAGCGTTTCAATACCTTTTACATTGGGCTAAAATCAAATGGAAGAGCCTCCATGAACGAGTGAACCACATGACATAAATTAGTGTACACTATAAGTGCTAAGTGCTACGAGCAATATTTTTCTTCCTCTTCTTCTTTTTCGTGAGGAACACCGAGTTGTTCTGGTGTCAGAGTTATTCAACTAGAGGTAAGTAGTAGGCCTCTTACAAGGTTGTGTAACGACCGCCGTCTAAGTAATCATGGACAGCAACCGGAACCAACGACTTAACGTGCCCTCCAAAGCACAATACCATCTTTCTTTACGGACAATCAGGTGGTTCTGCTTACAATATCCTTACCAGACTAGGTAGGAGCAAATTCACAAACTTTTTACTTGCAACTGCATAAAAGGAAACTGAGTGGTTATTATGTATCTTGCGTAGGTCAAACGACTTGACACGAGCATCTGTTACGCACCGTAACGCACCGTAACACGCCGTATTTGTATTAGAATAAGATCGATCTATAACCATATGAATCCTCATGGAATTTTGGCTCCACTAACGGTTCGAGATACATTGTTGCTGCTGTTTGCGCTATCCTATCTGATACTGAAGGAACACATAAAATTCTTTGTCCTCCTCCCATATCTTTCGGT
>NZ_JBNRJY010000299.1:0-793 GCF_059414725.1 Wolbachia endosymbiont of Tuta absoluta | reverse complement strand
CCCTCAAATATTTGTCAGACGTGGCGTAGATGACCGTTTTTTGCGACTGTTTGCGCTCTGCCTACCTCGCAAGGGATTATAGGCTTGATATGTGTATGTATGTATGTATAGTGACTTACTTTTAAGTTATTACTATACTATTATACCAATTTGACGGTATGTATGGGACAGCTCTCCGAATACTGAAAGGGTGCATGCAGACCATGAAACTAAACAGGTTTCGCCTTAAACATGTGTCAGGAAAGGACAAAAAGTATTTGACCTCCCATATAAAATCAAGAACAGCTGACTGCAACTACTATGGGAAGTCATTTTTTTTTGGCGTTTTCTGAAATATTTTTTCATGGGAATTTTGGATTGAGGCCCAACATGAAAATAATGGATCGATCTAGATTTTAAGAAATTATTAAAAAACATGGGAGGGCGCCACTGGACGGTCGGATTTCGCTCGGCGCAGGCTTAACTTAATATTTGGTGTTTTAGTGTCTGCATTCGACACACTAAGAAGACCGAATATTTTTAAATAATAGCAATTTACGGCTTGTGAAACAGTTTTTTGCAGGTGTCCAAAAAGTAAAATCCTTACCTTTGAGCTAGCCCTGGACTTCCTGCCACTAGCGGAACTGGCGCGACTCTTAGAACTAGCCCTCGAGGACGCGCGAGATCCAGATTTGGACCGAGATCGTGATTTGGACCGAGACTTGGAACGTGACTTGGACCGAGATTTAGAGCGTGATTTGGACCGCGACCGGGAACGCTCAGAACCGGACCTGTAAATAATATAAAACTACAA
>NZ_JBNRJY010000298.1:0-4507 GCF_059414725.1 Wolbachia endosymbiont of Tuta absoluta | reverse complement strand
ACTTGGAGGACATTTGGCTAGAAAAAATGATCTAGAACCAGGCCCCATTACTATTTGGAAAGGATGGAGACGTCTCTTTGATCTAGCAGAAGGATGGCGACTTGCTCACGAACTTTATATTTGTGGGTAATAGTAAGAATTATAATGAGGTTGGAAATATGCGGAAGTAATTTTTATACGTTAGCTACAGTTAAAACATAATTGACTTTGCCTAGTTAATATTTCAAATTATAAAAAAGGCAAATAATTTCTATGATATTGCAGGGTAAAAAAGGGTTAATAACCGGAATAATAAATAAGAGGTCAATAGCATATGGTATAGCAAAGACTCTCTCAGAGCACGGAGCTGAGCTTGCAATCACTTATCAAAATGAAGTAATAAAAGAGAAATTATTACCAATAGCGAATGAATTAAATGTGGAGCTAACACTACATTGTGATGTTTCAAATGAGGAAATCATACATAGTGCTTTTAAAGAAATAGAGGAAAAGTGGGGTGCTATTGATTTTTTGGTACATGCAATAGCATATTCTGATAAAAATGAGCTCAATGGTAAATACGTCGATACTTCACTAAACAACTTTCTCAATGCAATGCATATATCGTGCTATTCTTTTACTGCTTTAGCAAAAAGCGCAGAAAAAATGATGTTAAATGGTGGTAGTTTACTTACTTTATCTTACTATGGTGCTGAAAAAGTTATGCCAAATTATAATGTGATGGGTTTATGTAAAGCAGCACTTGAAGCAAGTGTAAAATATATAGCATGTGATCTTGGGCCAAAGAACATCAGAGTAAATGCAATTTCTGCTGGTCCAATCAGAACTTTGGCATCTTCTGGAATAAGTGACTTTCACTCCATATCGGAATGGAATAGAATTAATTCTCCACTTAGACGCAATGTTACAATAGAAGATGTTGGCAAGGCAGCACTATACTTATTAAGCGACCTGAGTAGTGGTACAACTGGAGAAATTTTACATGTTGATTCAGGGTATAATGTTGTGGGAATGAAGATAGTAGACTAATACAGTACTGCAGATGCATGTGAAGCCTGTGTTTTTTTGTTATCCGAGTAATTGACATTGGAGCCCAGTGTCAGCTACTCGAATGACAACATTTTTTAATTAAATCTCGCACATTAACCATAGAGTTATTATTTTATAAGTATTTGTTGCTGCTGATCTTCTATTTTTACTTCCTCCATTTGGGTTAAGGGATTGTGCGTGAGGGTTGCTCTTGAAGTTGCCTTGCAAGGAAAAAGTCTTTTTCCTCCCGATCTTGGAGTTGCTTTGCAAGCAAGAAATCCTATTGTTCTTGTGTTTGTTTTGCTAAGACTTTATTCTTATTAAGCAGTGGTTAAAAATGAGCATGGCTTTTATTATAGAATGCCCCCCTATAGAAGTATATAGACTATGAAGACTTATCTTACAGGTTGTGGTACTTGTTGTTGATAAAATGTTTTTTCTACACGTGCTTCTTCCACACTGCACCTTCTTGATAAGACTGGCTCCTCAAGGCATTTTATACGTTGCTGTACATCATTAATGCACTGCCCTATAACATCACCAATTTTTCCATCAGCATTTTTTGCCAATAACTCATCAAACTCCCTCTCAATCTCTACTCTCTCAGAGATATCCTTTGAAAGATCACAATATTCCAAAATTTCATCTATCTGAAGTTGTTTTGCTAATAGAAAGTCTTCTTGCTCCTGCTGCTGTTTTATTAACTCTTGAGTTACAATTTTAGCCCTAGAGTAATGATTTCCTTCAAGATATATTGTTTCTCTCTCTTTACTACCCCATAACTCGTCATTTAATTTATAACTCTCACGATTAAACATCTGATTTAGTTGATCATTGTTTATCATTTCAGGATTTGGTTCAAACTTTTGTTGTTTCTCTCTGCCGCTAACTTTACAATGGACATTAATTTCAATGTTGGCTAAAGAAGCTAATAATTGAATTTCTTCAATAAAAGGAAAATAACTTTTACTTTCTATTGCTTCTAGATAGGATTGATAGAGTTCAGGTTTGTCAAGAAATGAGCGTGTAATAAAATCACTGTTATATTCGGCATTATAGTCACTCTCACCAATGCCATCAAGAGCCTCTGCATATTCACTTAGATTAAGCACAGCTTGATTATGCGATATATTAAATTTGCTAACAGCTCTACTTACTAACCTCTTCACATTACCTTCAGCATTTTCAATTTTCCTATTTGTTTGCTTAACCAGACCCTTTATTTTATCAGACTTGCCAGTTAAATCCCCTGGCTTATTAAAAAACATATTAAAAACCTTTTCTAGCTGATCCTTTAAAGGAGCTGGCATACTTGGATCATCTAAAGACGTAAATCGACTTAAAAATTTGTGCCATTCCATTCTCATATCTTGCGCTCTTTCAGCTTTATATGTACCAGAACTGTTATCACCAAACACTGCATGAAAAAAGCAATTGCCATCACCTGCAGTATCATATTTAACTACTTGGTTATTAGAAGGTTCTTTTTCTACATTACTCTCTGAAGTCTTGCGTCCTTTAGCATTTTCAATACTGTCAAAACCATTTGGTAATTTCCGTTTTCTAAGCCCAACCATAATTTCTACCTTAATTCAAGCTATATGTTATTATATTAACTAACTTATTAATAAGTAACTAATTAGGTATAGCAAAAATTTTTTAATTATGCAATAATTAAGGCTTTAAATAGCAAATATGAGCTTTAACTGTGGTATAGTTGGGTTACCAAATATAGGAAAATCAACTTTATTTAATGCACTTACAGAGTCAAGTGCAGCTGAAGCTGCAAATTATCCTTTTTGCACAATCGAGCCAAATGTTGGCAAAGTGCCAATACGAGATCAGCGTTTGAAACAAATTGCCTCGATTGCTCACTCAGGGAAAATAATCTACAATCAACTGGAAGTTGTCGATATTGCCGGCTTGGTTAAGGGTGCGAGCAAGGGTGAAGGACTAGGAAATAAATTTTTGAGTCATATCAGAGAAGTTGATGCCATTGTTCATCTGCTCAGGTGCTTTACGGATGACGATATCAGCCATGTAAACAGTAAAATAGATCCAATATCAGATGCTGAAATAGTGGAAATGGAGTTAATTCTAGCTGATATTGATAGCATAGAAAAAAGGCTTCCTCAATTGGAAAAGAAAGCAAAGCAAGGTGATAAAGAGCTAAAGAGACAACTTGAATTAATGCAAGAGGTATTAGCTACTTTAAAATTAGGTAAACCGGCAAGAAGCTTGGAGAATATCGATGAAGATGAGATGAAGTTGCTTCAATTGCTAACAACAAAGCCTGTTATGTATGTATGCAATGTTGAAGATACGAATATCATAACTGGTAATGAACTATCTAAAAGGGTGGAAAAAATGGCGGAAGAAAATAAAAGCAAATTTTATTGTATTTCAGCGAAACTTGAAGCAGATATTGCAAATCTTGATAGTGAAGAGGAAAAACAGAATTTTTTATCAGAATTTGGCTTACAAGAATCAGGACTTGATGGAGTAGCACGTATTATGTATGAAGTGCTAAGTATGATAACTTTTTTTACTGTGGGCCCCAAAGAAGCACGTGCATGGCCAATAAAGATAGGATCAACAGCTGACAAAGCAGCAGGTGTAATTCACACTGATTTTGAAAAGGGCTTTATAAAAGCAGAAACCATAAGCTTTGAAGACTATATAAAATATGGAAGCGAATTAGCTTGCAAAGATGCAGGGAAAATTCGCTTCGAAGGCAGAGATTATATCGTGCAAGATGGCGATATAATGCACTTTAGATTTAATGTCTAATTAGTCTAGCACCTTCCTGATGCAGCCCGTGAATTTTTATATTCTCTTCTCTCTTCTTCCTCTATCTCCTCTTCAGATAAAGGAGAGAAAGAGAACTGCCCTATCTCCAGATTATCAAGTTTAGTTCCAGGAGTTTCATCACATCTCTTTATTATCTCTTCCTGTGATTGTACATCTTGCTCCAGATATCCTTCTAAAAATTCATGTAAAGCTTTACCTTCTATAAGCACATCTTCGCTTTGCTCAGCTAATTTCAAAATTTCGTCTAGTTCAACATCTTTACCATTAATAGTTGCCTGACCAATCTCAATTTCACTAGGATTTACATTTAAACTAATAAAGCAGTTAACAGAATTACCTTTCTCATCTTCTGCACTCCACCTAATTTTCATATCGCATGTTGCATCTTTTGCAAAGCGGTAATTTCTTTTCCATTATCATTCTTCTCAACCGTTGCTATTCTTTTATCGTTACTGTATATTTCTACTATCTTTACCTCATTTTTATTTCTTTCCATCCCTTCAATTTTGTCAGTGAAAAGACGGCTGATTTCTAAGCTATACCCAGGCTTAGAAATATTAATACTAAGATGATCGATCAGTACTCAGGTCCTGTCAACGCTGGAAGACCGATATTACTTGAAGGAGGTTTAGAGTGGAAGGAAATGAGCTTATCACCGAGGGATATG
>NZ_JBNRJY010000297.1:0-375 GCF_059414725.1 Wolbachia endosymbiont of Tuta absoluta | reverse complement strand
CCTGCTGACTGCCCACTATTTAAAAAAAATACGTATCCTGAAATATATTTCTACCGGACAGTTGCTCAGTTTCATCGTCTAAATGCGTGCTTAGGCTTAGTCTAACATTCTTACTTACCATTATGAAAAACAAATATGGCTACCGATATAAGGAACGTTTGGGAGAGTGTACTAATAGTGAAGATGAAATTGATCGATAGTAAGCTGCGCTATATTACCTTTCACATTAAAATAGTTGGCAATACTTGGCAATGCAACTGAGTATAAGTCTGTTGCCATATCAACAACTGCTACAGATAATATCTTAATAAGAGAGATGATATTTTGTGAAAAAGCTGTCGACACTAATGATTTACTGGATTAAATATGTTTAAT
>NZ_JBNRJY010000296.1:0-4189 GCF_059414725.1 Wolbachia endosymbiont of Tuta absoluta | reverse complement strand
ACTTGGAGGACATTTGGCTAGAAAAAATGATCTAGAACCAGGCCCCATTACTATTTGGAAAGGATGGAGACGTCTCTTTGATCTAGCAGAAGGATGGCGACTTGCTCACGAACTTTATATTTGTGGGTAATAGTAAGAATTGTACTAGCTAAGGCTAAAAGGCAGAAGGTTATTAGTGAGGGAAAATATGAATACTCAAAGCACACAACAATATCATGAATTCATTCGAGGATTTTTTACTTTATTCGATGAAATAAAAAAGGAAGACGACCCAATTTATAATTCCAGAGTTGGTTTTAATGCAGTAAAGTTTCTAATAAAGCACCCCATCTGGAATTTGGAGACAGATGAAGACAAAAATAAAGCTTATGAAGTTATTCTTCCAGAGCAGAACAAGATAAAGAAAGCCGAACAAAAGCTTGAAAGTGAAGTTAAAGCAAGGTTAAAAGAGTATGTTGATGATATCGCAGGAGTTTCAATATATGGCGATCACGCAAGTATTACACTGGGAGATGACAAAAAAGAGTTTAAAATCAGCGAGTTTTTAAATAGTGACTTTTGTCAGAAGAAAGGAATTTCGGGATTTTCAACGCTGCATAGTGATGGAAAGAGCGGAATGCACGGTTTTGTTGCCGAAGAAGGAGAGAAAAGAATAAGGCATTATGTTGTAACCGATGGTTCATATGAAATGACTTTGAATTGGCATGACAAAAATGGCAAAAAATGTACTATCAAAATCAAGATTGATAAAGATGGTGTAGATCTCACTGAACGTAATGGTGTTACTGAGGAACAATTAAAAGCAAACACAGATGTAAAAATAGGTGGCTTATTCCTATATCAAATACAATTCAAGGAGAAAGGACAAGAACAAGAGAATCAACAATCATCTGAAACTTTCATAGAAAATGATATTAGTAAAGGTGTTGGCGTTCAAGCTACTCAAGATCAAGAAGTTAAGTTTAAGCATGCAACGACTAGCACTACACATTCTAATAACGCATCTGCTAAAAAGATTCCACCGTCACTGCCAACTAGAACTAGTTCATTACCTAATAATCAGCAAAAAGGTGAGTATCAGCCAATACGGATTAATAGTGGAAATAACTACAATTCTCCATATTCTGATCATTCAAACAGTACTGCTTTCACCAAATCTGTAAGCCAAAATCAAAACGATAGGCAGTCTACATTTACTACGTTTGGATATACTGCATCTGGAAGCCGAAGATCAGATGAAAGTGAGCAAATATCTAATAATCGGCAAAAAGGTGCAATTTTTGATCCTACAACTAATGAAAGCACTGCAGCAGCACAAGACGTTGCATTCAAAAAAGTTAAAGGTGCATTTAAGTATGAAAACGCTAAAGAATCAAGCAATACTGGAAATAAGCAATCACTAAATGATGTAGCTTCGATTCTTGCATGGAAAGCAAAAAATGAGTTATTACGTAGTGAAAGTAAGTATGGTGAAGAATTTTCTGACTTCGAAGATGGTTGGAGCGATAACGAAGATGAGTATATAACGCTTTCAAAACCTCAATCAGATTATAAACAAGAAAAAGATTATCTTAGCACTAAGGAAAACGAAGAAAGAGGAAACGATGAACAAAAAGAAACCGAACAAGAAAATGAATCGCTAGAATACAGCTCAACAGATATAAAAACAAACGATTCGGGCTATTCATCTCCAACTCACTCTAATCATGAACAATCTCGAGTAAATTCTGGACAGTTAAAAGCGAGCCTAATGAATGTTGAACAAAGAGATTATACCCTACTTACGGAATTTACCAGTAGGTTGGATAAAGAAACTCAGAAATTCCCGCTAAAACCAGTAAATCAAAAGAAAATGAGTGAACAAACAAAAGAACATTTATTAGCAGCTGGATTGCTAAAAGACAATGCAGCGGAGGAAGAAATAAACGACTCAGGTTACTCATCTCCAACTTACACTAGCCACGATAATTTTCAGGTAAATCCTGAACAATTAGAGAGGAAATTAGAAACCATTGAACCAAAAGATACATTGGAAAAATTGAATAAAGGATTGAGAGACCAGGCTACTAAAGATTTATTCTCAGAAAGTATGTTGAAAGAAATAAAAGAAGGTAAAAAATATGACCCTGTACGTAAGTTATTAGAAAGAAAAGTGGCAGAACAAGAAAATGATAATACTAATCTGACTATAGACAAAAATAGCGAACTATATAAATTGCTAGAAAAAGATGCAGCACAACTGAAAGCTGGAATAGTAGAAGAGGAAAGAAAAGATACTTTAACAGAACGCAATGATAGTCCTGATCGCAATAGAATTGTATTAGCAAATAGAAATAGAATCTGGGCTAAACTTATTGCTGAAGAAAAACAAAAAAAGGACAGTGGTATTAGTATAGGTTAAAGTAATTACTTAGCAAGCAATGGGTTTCATGTAATGGTAACCCTATTACAGAAGAGTATGAGCCACGTAAAAATAATACAAACATTCCTGCAAGACCTTGTATGTTGCACCCCCCTGCCCTGTTTTTCCACTCTTCTGATGCTAAATAATATTTAATTTCTTGTTCGCTGAGACGCTTAAATTTCACTATTGTAACTACAGTCCTAATATGCTGTTTAGATTGATCAGGAGTTAATAAACACACACTGGTGTATACTCTATGCCTTCTTCCTGATAACAAGCGAACGCATTTTTCTGCTTGCTCAACGTTTTCAGCTTTGAGCAGTATCCTTCTACCACAAGCAACAACTGTATCAACACCAAGCACAAAGTAATCTGGATTTGAACTTTGTGTTTTCTCAGCTTTACTTTTTGCCATACGGATTGAGTAATCTCTTGGAAGTTCCTTTTTTAAAGGAACTTCATCTATGTCTGCTGGCAAAATTAAACCTGGCTCAATATTTATTTGTTTTAGTAAAGCTATACGCCTTTTCGATGATGAAGCAAGAATAAGATTATTTAGAGATCGTTCTGTCACTTGTACCTTTAAGCCTTCTAATTATCCTACCCTTTTTTGCATTCCTATCATAAACACTCATCTCAACCAACACCCTATCGCCTATAATTATGCGTATTTTACTTCTTCTCACTTTCCCTGATACATGACAGATAATCTCATGTTCATTGTCCAGCTTCACTCTAAATTCTGCTGCAGGTAGTAAAGCAGTTACTGCCCCTTCCACTTCAAAAATTGTTTTTGATTTGTCTTCTTTTATCATTGTCGTATTATAATTTAATAATCTTTTTCAGTCTACTATAGATTTTAAATTATTATCAATACAGGAGATTTTTATACTCTACTTGAGTATTGCTCTTGCAACTTAACTCCAATCATCTCCTTAACAATGCAAGAGGAAAGCGAGCTACCTACGCTTCTACTCTCTACTACCTTCTCAATAGAAGTTATGTTAGAAGATAAATCATTATCACAATTTTCCTCATCGCTACCATATCCTCCATCAAAGCTTAAAGATCTGCATAATGTTGTTTTTTCTTTCAGTGGAACATTAGACTCATTATCAGTTTCATTAAAAACTTCTCCCATTAGAGTATAATATTTTTTTATACAACCACTGGGGATTTCATTCATTCTTTGTTTATCAGTAACTTGATCTTGTTGGTCCTCTAAGTATTTCACTTGATGATTTAAGTTTTCTATCTCCTCTTTCATTTCTTTAATTGTTTGAATTTGATCTGCAATTACGTCGATATAGTTCTCTTTCAATTCATCAATATTATCTTCATCTTCAGTGAGTTCAAGTATATCGTCTAGAAATTCCTCGTACTCGTTTTCTGGCTCCTCAATGTCGAACTTTAGTCTCTCTTCTTCAAGTTCATCGTTCAAATTGCTACACTGCCTCTCTAACTTTACAATTGTTTCTGCTTCTATTTCTTGCTTTAATTCAACATTTTCTTTAGGTAGCATTTGATTATCTGGAATCAATTCATCCATTTTTTGTGAGTTAGTTTCCGCTTGAGTTCTGATTTGTTGTGAAGCAATTTCTGGTTGAGTTTCAGTGTGCTGTAAATTGACTTCCAATGCATTGCTATTACTTACTATTACCCACAAATATAAATGGACATAAAAATAAAGTATTACAACATTAAAGTTTGCAAACATTGAGGGTAAAAAATGGCAAACAGGAATAATGAATGGGCTGAAAATGAATTTGGAGATGCTGTACTTGG
>NZ_JBNRJY010000295.1:0-355 GCF_059414725.1 Wolbachia endosymbiont of Tuta absoluta | reverse complement strand
CTCCCAGTTTTCTTTTGTCATGTATTTTATTCAATTAATAACTTTATATTCTGCAAACTAGCACAAAAAGTCAAATAAAACTCATTTAACCTATGATCGATCCATTTACGAAAACTTAATTTTCGGAATGAGAACTACAATTTTACGCGGTAATATACAATCCAAACAACTTAGAAATCTAAGAATGTATGTTTCTCCTACCTACTCTGTTGTTGGTAGTAGCCATCTCCGAGCGCATCATAGACGCTCTGACTAGGAGTTTTCTGAAAAAAAAAGTGGTCGCCATGGCCGAAATCGGTCGGAAGAATCATTATCATCATCATGTTATCTGCCTTCGCGATAGCGATCAGTCGCG
>NZ_JBNRJY010000294.1:0-616 GCF_059414725.1 Wolbachia endosymbiont of Tuta absoluta | reverse complement strand
TTGAGCGGCCTGGCAGCGCTGGCCGCTCCCCTCCCCCTGCCCCTGCGGCCGCGCCGCCCCCTGCCGCGCCCGCGCCCCCGCCACCACGAGCGGTTGGGGGCGCTTGTTACCGCTGGGGAGTCGCGCTGCAACAATACACATGTTCTTATGCTGTTTTGGAGAAGTTCCATAATTTTAGATTACACTATGTTCTATATTCTTGTCTGTCTATGTTCTATACTATTGTATCTCGTTCGTTTTGGAAAATAAATAAATTACTATATTATTTTATGATAAACTAGCGGCCCGCCCAGCGGTTTCACCCGCTGCTAACTGATTTCCCACGGGAAACTGACCTTCTCCCGACATAAATCATACATAAAAACCTTGTAATTTAAAAAAAAAACTTCATCCAGATCGATCGTGTCGTTCGTTGACTCAACGACCCAATTAAGAAGAAGCGATGCAATTAAATGTTAGGCTTATGTACCATAAATGATGGTGGCTACAGCTCCCATAAGAGTAATCTAGTAAAAGGACATCAAAAATTTACAAAGTTGCATATGGTGTGCGTAAGACAATTCGCAAGAAGATCGATCTTTTGCCTTTATATCAATTGTCTGTCGAATATTTTTAA
>NZ_JBNRJY010000293.1:0-547 GCF_059414725.1 Wolbachia endosymbiont of Tuta absoluta | reverse complement strand
GGTACGCGCGTGAATCACGCGCGTGTACACGCATAAGGACGCGGTGTGCTCCGCCTTTTAAGTGCACGCATTGTTATATAGAACATAGATGCGTGAACCATACTTACAAAACAAACAGTAAAGCCCTGTTCTGTTAGGTTTGGTGCAAAACACTCATTACTTAGGTACAGCAGCTTCTAATTAAACGCCTTTGCATGTTAACACGTGTGAAGCTTAAGTGTGTGAATTTCTCTTCTATTATTATTCCATATTCCATCTAGTTGCAGTTTTTTGGTCTTTCAGTATCTACTAGCTACGTAAATGAGCTCCAAATCTTCAGAAGTTTGGCTGCTATCTAAGATACCAAGAATAAATTCACCAGCACCGAGTAAGTATGTGCTACGAATAAAAAGTCGAAGCAGCTTGCACTGACGCCGCCGGCATGTGTATCCAGAGGTTTACATCAGGATCGATCATCAAAGTTCGACTTCATCAACAATGTGCATACAAAATGTATTACGGAGTTTATAACTGTGTTTGTTTGTTTAAGCGACTCTACAATACTCGT
>NZ_JBNRJY010000292.1:0-18606 GCF_059414725.1 Wolbachia endosymbiont of Tuta absoluta | reverse complement strand
TATGTCTGATAATATGTCGCCATATAGATTTTCAGTTACTATAACATCGAAATTCTCGGGTTCTGTGGCAACACGTGCCATTCCAATATCAACTATATAATGTTCCGCCTTTATATCCGGATATTCTTTTGCAATACGATCAAACGCTGCATGAAAAGCGCCGTCAGTCATTTTCATTATGTTGTCTTTAGTCAGGCAAGTTACTTTCTTTCTGTTATGTTTTTTCGCATATTCAAAAGCATACCTGCATATTTTTTCTGAGCCAGATCTAGTAATAATTTTAGTGCATTGGTACGAGTCACCAGTGAGCCTATGCTCTATTCCGGTGTAAACGTCCTCTTCATTTTCGCGTATTACAACAACATCAAATTTATCGAATTTATTTTCTATAACAGGGTGATACGAAATGCATGGTCTAATGTTTGCATACAGCCCTAAGTTCTTTCTGAGTGCAACGTTTAAGCTTTTGTGCCCTTTACCTTGAGGGGTTGTTGTTGGAGATTTGAGTAATATCTTTGTCCTTTCGATAGATTCCCAACCACTCGGAGAAATTCCATGAGACCATTCCTTACTATAAACACGCTCCCCTATTTCAATAATATCTATTGAGATCTCTGCTTTCGCTTCACGCAATATCGACAGCACCGCTTCCATAATTTCTGGTCCGATACCATCACCATACGCAACTGTGACTGATGTTGACATAACTTCCTTAACTGTAAATGATTTAATGTTAATTCAAATAATAAAGTGGGTCAATGTTGCTAAAATAGCATATTTACGGTTATTTAATAATGAACTTTTATACTGGTTATAGCATTGCAAAATATGGAAAGTGTATGGATACTAAAATAAGTTATGCAAGAGTTACGAGACGCATTTTTGCATTTGCGTTTGATCATATTTTATTAACGGCGATAAAGTATTTTATTGGATTTAACGTTGGATGTACCTTAGGTTCTTTAACACCCAATGCGGTTAAAATAATTTCAGACAACGCAACAATTCTTAATGTAACAGCGCTAATATTGGCATTAGCATTTTATGCATTTACGATAATAGAATTCGGCGGAACTCCGGGACAATTATTGCTTCGTATGCATATAAAAGACAAAAATACACTTGAAAAAATCACTATAACACAAACAATAATCAGAACAGGAACTTTTGGAGTGTTATATTTTATAATTTTTTATACAATATTGAGTATTTCTAGTCTATTTATAATTTTACCAATTATTATCATATTGTTTGCAACATTTGATAAGCATAAACAGTTCCTTAATGACAAAATTGCAAAAACAGTAGTGATAGACTATAAACCTAGTTGATGTTTTTCTTTAGTTGTTATCACCAAGGGTGTTATTCCAGCGCGTGACCCACATCTGTACGAACATTGCAATTAGCAGGTAATTTGCATAATAGACGGTGTCATTCCAGTGCTTGACACTGGAATCCAGTTTTCCATATAATCTCATCGAAAACGTTGTAACCACTTTCTATGCTAGTGTGCTTTCATCAACCTGGATCCCAGTGTCAGCTACTTTCATGACAAGAAAAGAAGCACTGGTTTCACATGAATCTGAACAGATATCATGTTTTTCTTTAGTTTACTGCTTGCAAAGTGACTTTTTTCGTTTCTGCATGAGCTAAATTAACTACCAATATCATACCTGAAGAACCCACCTGACCATTCTAGAAAATTTAATGCTGAGTACACTTTACTTTTAGCTTCTTCCACAGTGTTTCCTTCTCCTACTATATTTAGTACCCTTCCGCCATCGGAAATCCAATTACCATTTTCATCTAGCTTAGTACCAGCATGAAATACTAGCACTCCAGGAATGTTTTCAATTTTATCCAATCCTTTAATTACCTCTCCTTTTTGATAATCACCAGGATAGCCTTTACTTGCAACAACTACACAAACTGTAGTTTTGTGATTAAACTCCACCATTTTTGTATTTAACTTGCCTTCTGCAACTGACAACATCAACTTTAACAAATCACAATTTGGATCAAGTCTAGGTAACATAGATTGTATTTCCGGATCCCCAAACCTAACATTATACTCAAGAAGCTTTGGACTATCTTTGCAAATCATTAAACCAGCAAAGAGTACGCCTTTATAGGATGTTCCCATGTTAGTCAGTGCTTGAATTGTAGGATATATTATTTTTTGGATAATTTTTTGCTCCATCTCCTTACTTATAATCGAAGGTGATGAGTATGACCCCATGCCTCCAGTATTTTGTCCCTCGTTATTTTCACCAACTCTCTTGTAATCTTTTGCACACCCAAGGGTTACTACCTTCAACCCATCAATAAGAGCAAAAAAACTTACTTCCTCTCCAATTAAAAACTCTTCTATGATTATTTCTTCACCTGACTCACCAAGATTTTTCTCCACTAGCATTGAATCTATTGCTGAAAAAGCTTCATTTTCTGTGTGGCATATTATGACGCCTTTCCCTGCTGCAATTCCATTTGCTTTAATTACAAGCGGAAATTTTATTTTATTACTACGGACAAAATTTTTAGCTAACCTTTCATCAATAAAACGCTCATACTTTGCAGTTGGTATACCATACTGTTTACATAGTTCCTTCGTAAAAGACTTTGATGCCTCAAGTTTTGCAGCTGCTTGACTTGGAGCAAAAACATTTATTCCCTCTGCAGCTAAATCATCAGCAAGTCCATTAATTATCGGTTGCTCTGGACCAATAATTACTAGCTCTATATTTTCTTTCTTGCAAAATTGTATAACATCCACTGAATCTTGAATATTTATATTCACAAGAACTCCAAAATTTTCCATGGCCGGGCGACCAGGAGTAACATATAACTTAGTCAAGGTAGGAGACTTCTTTAAAGCCCAAAGTAAAGCATGCTCACGCCCACCAGAACCTATAACCAGAACCTTCATCTTTATTTCCTCGCTTTTCTATATGTCAAAATTATTGTTTGCTTATAACAGTATCATTACTCATGTATCTTTGCAACACGTTTGGTATTGTAACTGACCCATCGGAATTTTGATAGTTCTCCATTATGGCAACAACTGTTCTTCCTATGGCTAAAGCTGAGCCGTTTAAAGTGTGAACGTATTTTTTTGTTTTTCTGTCAGTTTCTAAGAAGTATTTAGTGTTCATTCTTCTTGCCTGGAACGTACCGCAATTTGAGCAGCTTGATATTTCTCTGTACTTATTTTGCTCAGGTAACCATACCTCTATATCATAAGTCTTTTGTGCAGCAAAACCCATATCGCCACTGCAAAGTAGCATTACTCTGTACGGTAATTCTAGTTTTTTTAATATCTCTTCAGCAACACTAGTCATACGTTCAAGCTCGTCTTTTGACTGGTCTTCAGTTGTGATGCTTACCAACTCCACTTTACCAAATTGGTGTTGCCTTATCATACCTCTTGTATCTCGTCCTGCGCTACCAGCTTCTTTACGAAAACATTCTGAATATGCAGTAAAACGAATAGGCAGTTCTTTTTCTTCTATTATTTTGTCAGCAACTAAATTTGTTAAAACTACTTCACTTGTGGGAATTAATCTTAATTTATCGGTAGTTAAATATGAATCATCAAAAAATTTTGGTAGTTGACCAACATTATACATCGCCCTATCCTTTACTAAAACTGGATGATGCACTTCAGTATAACCAAATTCATTAACATGTGTTTCCAGCATAAAATTTATTAATGCTCGTCCAAGCTTAGCTAACTGTCCTTTTAGTATTGTAAACCTTGATCCAGAAATTTTTGCTGCTTGTTCAAAATCCATCAAGCCTAACCTTTCTCCGAGTTCATAATGAAATTTTGGTGTAAAATCAAATTTTCTTCTCTTTCCATATTTTCTGATTTCTACGTTGGAGCTCTCATCTTCACCTGTTGGTACATTTTGTGCAGAAATATTTGGTAAGTTAGATAAAATATCCACTAACTTATTTTTTTCTGTTTGCTCCTTGAGGCTGATTGTCTCTATCTCACTTGTGATGCTTTTTGATAACTTTACTTGTTCTTCACATGGGCTTTTGTTCATTTTAAGCCTCTTTATTTCTTCCGTGACCTCGTTTCGTTGCTTATTTAAAGCTTGCAATTTAGTAGTCAGTGATCTTTTTTTATGGTCAATCTCTAATATTTCTTCTGTAGTAAATTCTTTCACCCCTCTGCTTTTTATTGCTTTTTCAAATCCTTTAGGGTTTTTGCGTATATGTTCTATATCATGCATATGTTGTGCTATTACTAACATCATTACTCTACTTCAAAAGCTTTGAATGCTCAATATTTTTACATATAAATGCTAATATTGATTTTACCTTCATAATTTGCTAGAATTGATAAACGTAAAATATAATATGTTAGCCATCATAGAAAGATACAATAAATCTAAAGAGAGTACTCACTTCACTAAACTTAAGGCTAGTGGAAGATTTGCTGTCTACGCTTTTTGTATATATTTGGCGACTACATTTACCATTGGCTGTTTGGGATTAATAATGGGATCTTTCCTCTTAACCTTACCACTTGCTATGCTCATCTCCAACCCTATAGCTTGGATCTTAATGGGAATAGTGCTTGCAGCGACATACAAGATGGTTATTGAACCTTTATTTTACTTGGTAAAAGGTTATGTTGATGAAAAAGGAACTGTAAAGGAAGAAAAGAGTCCAAAAGAGCAAAAATTCACAAGAAGTAAATCACTGGATAGTGGACTAGATACTATATCAAGACAAACAAATGATTCGGATAAGAGGGTACGTAGAAATTCCTATTCTCCATCTACAGATAGTGGTGTGAGTATGGGCTCAATAGAAAGTGAGCAACCTAAACAAACAAAAATTGTTCGATATAATACTACAGGTGATGGAAACTGCTTTTTTCATGCAGTGTTTGGTGATAGCAGCTCCGGTCAATATAAGGCTGAAAGAGCACAAGATATGAGAATGGAATGGAACAAATTTTTAAGTCAATTTAAATCTTTAGGTGATTCAAGTATGCCAACTCCTTTAAAGGAGCAGCTAGAAAAGGTTTTTAATATGTTTTTAAATAAGCCAGGCGATTTAACTGGTAAGTCTGATAAAATAAGGAAGTTGGTTGAACAAATGAATAAGGAAATTAAAAATGCTGAAGATAATGTAGAAAAGTTAGTGAGTAAAGCTGTTAGTAAACTTAATATATCACGCGATCAAGCTATACATAATTTAAAAGAATATGCAGAAGCTCTTTATGGCCTTGGTGAAAATGAATACAATACCCAGTATAATAGCGAATTTATTACACAATCATTCCTTAACAAACCTGAACTCTATCAAGCTTATCTTGAAGCAATAAAAAGTCAAAGTTATTTTATTTTTATTGAAGAAATTAGTATATTAGCTTCTTTAGCTAATATTGAAATTAATGTTTACTATAAAGATAACAACAGCGAGGAGCAAAAAAAGTTTGAGCCAAATCTACAAATGATAAATGATGATCAACTAAATCAGATATTTAATCGTGAGAGTTATAAATTAAATGACGAGTTGTGGGGTGATAAAAAACAAGAAACGATATACTTAACGCCTGGTCATTATGAGAGGTGCGAGGTGGTAGAGGTAGAGCCTTCTCTTATAGAGAAAGCAAATTCATTTGTGCAAGATGTTATAATAGCAGCTTGTAATAGTGTTAAAAATGCATTTTCTAGCGACTAGAAAGCCTATGTCCCTACAAATAGGAAGTTTGACGATTGATTCTCCAGTTATTTTAGCACCAATGTCTGGAGTGACTGACTATCCATTTAGGAGTATTGTAAAGAAACTTGGTGCAAGTTTGCTAGTCTCAGAAATGATTGCAAGCAGAGCTATGATCATGCAAACTCGCCAGAGCATGCAAAAAGCAAAAGTCGATGAACTAACCGCTGTACAACTTGCTGGTTGTGAGCCTGATGTTATGGCGGAAGCTGCAAAGTTAAATGAGGGCATGGGTGCAAAAATCATAGATATAAATTTTGGTTGTCCAGTTAAAAAAGTTGTAAACGGTTACGCAGGGTCAGCACTTATGCGTGATGAAAAAAAGGCTGCTGAGATAATAGAAGCTGTAGTCAAGGCAGTGAGTGTGCCAGTTACAGTAAAAATGCGTACTGGATGGAATGACGAAAATCGTAATGCTCCGCGCTTGGCAAAAATTGCAGAAGATTTGGGAGCAAAGATGATTACTGTACATGGAAGGACAAGGGCACAGCTTTATAATGGTCAAGCAGATTGGAAATTCGTTAGAAATGTTAAAGAGCAGGTAAAAATTCCAGTTATAGTAAATGGAGATATTAAGAGTTTGAATGATGTTCAAAGTGCACTTAAAGAATCTGGGGCAGATGGAGTAATGATAGGTCGTGGTGCTTACGGCAAACCTTGGCTGATTAATCAAGCAATAAACTTTTTGAGTGGAAATAAAGTTTCTGAGCCAACAGCCTCAGAGAGATTAAGCATAATACTCAAGCATTATGACAGTATTCTTGAGTACTATGGAAGCGATACAGGAATAAAGATGGCCCGCAAACATATAGGATGGTACAGTAGCGGGCTTCAAAACTCATCTGAATTTCGTGTAAGAGTAAATAACATAATAGACAGCACAGAGGTGAAAGAAAATATAATCGATTTTTTTAGTTAAAAACAGATTAAACATACTACCTCATTAGATATATTCAATTTGACTGATCATAGTGCGATGCCACCACACTCTCTTCTTCATCAGAATGTAATTGATAACTATTATCACTCAGCAATTTTTCGTCATAAGTCTCAATATCAAAATATTTTTCATATTTATCTATATTTTCACAAAGCGAAAGTGCTTTCACCTTATTCATAATCAGACCCGTACCAGCAGGAATTAACCTTCCTACTATAACATTTTCTTTTAACCCACTCAAAGGATCACTCTTTCCGCAAAATGCTGCTTCCGTAAGTACTTTTGTTGTTTCTTGGAAAGAGGCAGCAGAAATAAAGGAATTAGTTTCAAGGCTTGCTCTAGTAATTCCCTGCAGAATAGGAAGATAATGAGCAGGTCGTTTTCCAGAGTTATTCATAGCATCATTTTCTCTATCAATTTCCAGCCTGTCAATATTTTCTCCAATTAAGTACATAGTATCACCAGGATCGGTAATTTCTACTTTTTGTAGCATTTGCTTTAAGATCACTTCTAAATGCTTGTTATCTATGCGCACACCTTGCAATCTATAAACTTGCTGTATTTCAGAAATCATATAGTGTGCTAACGCTTCTAACCCAAGCACACGTAGAATATCATGAAGATCAGGATCGCCATCCATCAATAAATCACCTTTACGCACAAAATCACCTTCATTAACTATTACATGCTTACTTCTTGATACTAAATACTCAACTGGAGAAGCTTGCTTATCTACAGGTTTAATTACTATACTGCGTTTTCCTCTACGGTCTTTTTCAGAGAACATTACATAGCCATCTATTTCACTAACGATAGCATGCTCTTTAGGACGACGTGCTTCAAATAATTCTATAACCTTAGGCAAGCCACCAGTAATATCACGAGTTCTAACCGACTCTCTCGGCGTTCTTGTGATAACATCACCTGCATGAACCTTTTGGCCATCCTGTACATTAAGCACTGCACCAACTGGTATAAAGTAACATGCTTCCACACCACTTGAAAGTGTTATTACTTTTTCATTATCATCAAGCAGTGCAATACGAGGACGTAAATTAGCTACACCAGAGTACAATTTCCAATCTTTTACTACTCTATTTGATATCCCTGTAGATTCATCCATCACTTCAGTGATTGAAATTCCATCTTTTAAATCCTGGTAAGATATTGTACCACTCTTTTCCGTAATAATAGGTAGTGTATACGGATCCCATTCCGCAACTTTATCACCAATTTTTACTAACTCACCCTCATTTACATAAAGTTTAGCACCATAAGGCACACTGTGCTTCAATTTTTCACTACCAAGGCTATCAATTAAAACGACTTCACAGGAACGGCTTATCACAATTTTATTTCCGTTTTTATCTATAATTATATTACTATTGTTTAATTTTATTCTAGCATTAATAGAAGCTATAATATTTGAGGATTCAACACCTCTAGTCATTACCCCACCTATATGGAAAGTACGCATCGTTAACTGAGTACCTGGCTCTCCAACAGATTGAGCAGCGATAACACCAACTGCTTCACCTATTGAAACAATTTTACCAGTTGCAAGGTCTCTTCCATAACACAAAGAACACACACCAGGACTTATTTCACAAGTTAAAGGCGATCTAATTTTTATAACATCAAGACCTGCAATGTTGATTTGCTTTACTTTACCTTCATCAATTAGTTCCCCTGCTTTTAATAATAACTCTTTGGTTACTGGGTTATATATATCATTTGCAGCTGTTCTACCCAGTACAACACTCTCTAGAGATGCAACTATAGTACTACCTTCAACTATAGCTCTTACAATAAGGCCATTTTTCGTTTTACAGTCATGTTTTGTAACTATGCAATTTTGAGATACATCAACCAAGCGACGAGTTAAGTATCCAGAGTTTGCAGTTTTAAGTGCAGTATCAGCTAAACCTTTACGCGCACCGTGAGTAGAATTAAAGTATTCAAATACATTTAATCCTTCGCGAAAATTAGAAATTATAGGTGTTTCTATAATTTCACCAGAAGGTTTGGTCATTAACCCTCGCATTCCTGCTAACTGCTTCATCTGGGAAGTAGAACCTCTTGCACCGGAGCTAACCACCATATATATTGAATTGTACTTACTATTTTCATCATACAGAGATATCGCTTTTAACATATCATTCGCTATTATATCTGTGCACTTAGACCACTCATCTATAACTTTATTATACCTCTCACTTTTAGTGATTAGTCCGTCTTGATACTGTGCAGAAAATTTCTTAATTTCACCCCTTGTATAATCAACGTGTGTAGCTTTAGTTTCAGGTATGACCATATCGCAACGACTAAAAGAAGTACCAGAAAATGTAGCATACTCAAAGCCAAGTGTCATCAATTTATCAGAAAATACCACTGTAGCACTTTGACCGCAGCTACGATATACTAAATCAACAATACTAGTTATTTCCTTAACTGTTAATACCTGATTTATTAAATCGAAGCTTAGATTCTCATGTTTAGGAAAAATCTGCCATAATATTAAACGTCCAGGAGTTGTACAAATAGTTTTATACTGAATGTTTCCATCGCTATTGATGTGTTCCATTTTGTACTTTATATGAGAATGAATATGCAGAGTACCGTTGTTTAAGGAATGCTCAACTTCACAAAAAGCACAAAAAAGTGGTAAATCATCCTTCTTAAGTTGCTGTAAAGTTAGGTAGTATATACCAAGCACTATATCTTTACTAGGAACTATAATCGGTCTTCCATTAGAAGGACTTAAAACGTTATTAATTGACATCATCAACACTCTAGCTTCAAGTTGAGCTTCCAATGAAATTGGCACATGTACTGCCATTTGATCACCATCAAAGTCAGCGTTAAATGCTGTACAAACAAGTGGATGAAGCTGTATTGCTTTACCTTCAATAAGGACTGGCTCAAAAGCCTGAATACCAAGCCTATGTAGCGTAGGCGCTCTATTTAGCAAAACAGGATGCTCTTTTATTACTTCTTCAAGCATATCCCAAACTTCTGGCTTTTCTGCTCTTATTAACTTACTAGCAAATTTAATAGTTGGAGCCATTCCATATATTTTAAGCCTTGAGTAAACAAAAGGCTTGAATAGCTCAAGAGCCATTCTTTTCGGTAATCCACACTGATTTAGTTTCAAAGTTGGACCAACAACTATTACAGAACGTCCAGAATAATCTACCCTTTTTCCTAAAAGATTCTGACGGAAACGACCTTGCTTTCCTTTCAGCATATCGCTAATAGACTTTTTATATCCAGTAGCGCCAGCTTTATTTACCAGAGCATTACGACGACTATTATCAAAAAGAGAATCAACTGCCTCTTGTAACATTCTTTTCTCATTACGAATCATAATCTCAGGAGGATTTAAACTTAACAATTTTCTCAATCTATTATTTCGATTAATAATAGTTCTATAATGATGATTTAAATCAGAAACTGCAGGTCGACCACTTTCAAGCGATACCAAGGGACGCAAGTCAGGTGGTAAAATAGGTATAGCTGTAAGTATCATCCACTCAGGTCTGTTTCCAGACTTGATAAAATTTTCAACAATACGTAATCTCTTTATAATTTTCTTTCTTCTCATTTCAGAAGCAACAGACTCTAACTCCTGTCTTAAATTCTTCCTAATTTCATGTAAATCAAGGCGTATTAGCAATTCTCTTATAGCTTCAACACCTTGCATAGCTATAAAGCTATCGACCCCATAGCTATCTTTAGCTTCATTATAAGCTTTCTCACTAATAATTTCACCTTTTTCAAAAGAGGAAACAAGAGGATCTATTACAACATAATTATCACTATACAAAATACTTTCGATATCTCTAAGAGACATATCTAATAATGCTCCAATTCTTGAAGGAAGTGACTTCAAAAACCATATATGAGCAACAGGAGATGCAAGCTCTATATGACCCATTCTTTCTCTTCTTACTTTAGAAGATGTAACTTCTACTCCACATTTTTCGCATATACGGCCCCTATGTCTTCTTTTTTTGTACTTTCCACATAAACATTCATCATCATTGACAGGACCAAAAATTTTAGGACAAAATAATCCACCTTTCTCAACTTTGAATGTACGGTAGTTTGCAGTTGAAACATCTGTTATCTCTCCATAAGACATACGTTTAATACTTTCAGGGCTAGCAATGGAAATGCTAACCTCATTAAAAGATTGCGCGATGTTAGTATGAGATATATCTTCAATTACTATGTCATTTTGCTTCAAATCCACATTAAAACACAAGGAACGCAACTCTTTTATCATGACATTAAAGGATTCAGGAATTCCACATTCAAAGTTACTGTCACCTTTTATTACCGATTCATAAATCTTAACCCTGCCATTAATATCATCAGACTTCACAGTTAACATTTCCTGCAAAGTGTAAGCAGCACCATAGGCTTGCAATGCCCAACATTCCATTTCACCAAAACGCTGACCACCAAAATGAGACTTTCCTCCAAGAGGTTGTTGAGTAACTAAGCTATAAGGTCCTACTGAACGCGCATGAATTTTACCATCTACTAAGTGATGCAACTTAAGCATGTACATGTAACCAACTGTAACTTTGCGATCAAACTTCTCACCCGAGCAACCATCATATAATACAACTTGCCCAGAGTTATCCAATCCAGCAAGTTCAAATAGCTTTACTATTTGTTCATCTTTTGGACCTTCAAATACAGGTGCAGTAACAGGAATGCCATCACGCAACTTATACGCAAATTCAATGAGGTGATTATCATTAATATCGCGAATGTTATTACAAATAGATAAATTACTGCCACAACTATAAACCTCAATCAGGAAGTGACGTAAACTACTGTGTGCATCTTTACAAGAGTTGAAATAATTCTCTACTAATGTAGTCAATTCATTATTTAATTCATCCTTATTAGGCGTATCTAAAATAGAAGCCGTTATTTCATCATCATTAATATCCTCAAATTTTTTATTATCAAGATATAATGCTGCAAATTTTTCAAAATCATCATCACTGAGAGATCTAATTGCCTCACAAAAAGCACGTTTGATTTTATTGATCTCATCAAGAATATTGCCTACTTTTTCTCCTAATTTTTTACAAGCCCAACCTACATGCGTTTCCAATATTTGACCTACATTCATTCGCGAAGGAACGCCAAGAGGGTTAAGAATAATATCAATAGGAGTACCATCTTCTAAATAAGGCATATCTTCTACTGGAACAACTCGAGAAATCACACCTTTATTTCCATGTCTACCAGCCATTTTATCCCCTGGCTGCAAACTATGTTTTACAGCAATAAAAACTTTTACTGACATCGACACACCTTGAGGCAGATCATAGCCTTCATGCAATTTTTCTACTTTTCGCTTAAAGTTTGCTATCGCATGTGATACTTTTTCATCAAAATCTTTTTTTAAGCTCTCAACTTGCTTAGAAATAGATTGGTTTTTCAATCCTATATCCCACCATCCCTCACGTTCAATAAAATTAATACTTTCTCGATCTTGAGAGCCAGAATTAATAAGAATTTTTCTTAATTCATCATAGAAATATTGATTAATAACATTGATTATATGGTCTCGTTCTTTCTCAAAGTCGTTTGCCTCTTTTTGTTTAATAAGAAACGCCCTTTCGTTTTCTTCTTCCCCTCTGCGTGTAAAGACCTGCACATCAATCACTATCCCTTCAATATCTGGAGATGTATATAAAGAGGAATCCACACAATCAAATGACTTTTCACCAAAAATTGTCATTAACAATTTTGTCTCAGGAGGCAATGAAAGAGAATGCTTAGGTGTAACTTTCCCCACCAAAATATAACCTGGACCAACTCTTGTACCAACCTTTACTATACCACTATCATCCAAGTGATAAAGATTTTCTTCATTAACACCGGGTATGGCACGAGTTATTTTTTCCGACCCTAAAGGAGTGTCATGTACAACACATTCAAATTCTTCTATATGAATAGAAGTAAATAGATCTTTTTTAACAACTTCACTAGAAATAATGATTGAGTCTTCAAAATTATAACCTTGCCAAGACATAAAAGCGACTAGCAAGTTTTGGCCAAGTGCCAATTCACCGTTATTAATAGCAGGACCATCAGCTATCACATCACCTTCCTTAACACAATCACCTACATGCACCAGTGGTTTCTGGTTAATACAAGTATTATGGTTAGAACGCTGAAATTTTCTTAGATGATAAATATCTACATCCAAGTAGTTAATTCCTCCTTTGTCAAAAGCACGTATAACTATAGAGTTACTATCTGAGCTGTCAACTATGCCACCACGTTTTGCTAAAACTACAGCACCAGAGCCAGAAGCTACGAAAGATTCCATGCCAGTAGCAACCAAAGGAGCAGTAGGCTTCAATAAAGGTACAGCTTGACGCTGCATATTTGAACCCATTAACGCTCTATTAGCATCATCATTTTCTAAAAATGGAATTAAAGAAGCAGCAACCGATATTACCTGCTTAGGAGATAAATCAATGTAACTTACTTGATTACTATTTACCATTACAAAGGTACCAGCATACCTACAGTATAACATATCATCAACAAAGCAGTTGTTCTCATCAAGCTTTGCGCTGGTATCGGCTATATAATATAAACCTTCATCTATAGCAGACAGATACTCAATTTGATCAGTAACAACCTTATTAACTACTTTCCTATAAGGACTTTCAATGAACCCATATTTATTAATACGAGCGTATATAGCTAAGCTATTAATTAAGCCTATATTCTGCCCCTCAGGAGTTTCAATAGGGCAAATTCTTCCGTAATGAGTTGGATGAACATCACGCACTTCAAATCCCGCCCTCTCTCTTGTTAAACCACCAGGACCTAACGCTGACAACCTTCTTTTATGTGTTATTTCAGATAATGGATTAGTCTGATCCATAAATTGAGATAATTGGGAAGAGTTGAAAAAATCTCTTAAGACATTGGTTAACACTTTTGGATTTATAAAATCAGATGGAGAGACTTTATCTAAACTAGAAGTAGACATAGAATCAACTACTGCCCGTCCCAATTTTAATAATCCAGTTCTAAATTGATTTTCTATAAACTCTCCAACTGAACGGACTCTTCTATTTGCTAAATGATCAATATCATCTACAGATCCTTGACCATCACGTAACAATACTATTTTTCTTATAATTTCAATAATGTCTTCATGTGTTAAAGTAGTTAAATTTTCCTCATAATTTAACCCAAGGCAAGAGTTAAGTTTTAATCTACCAATGTTAGACAAATCATAATATTCCGAACTGAAGAAAAGATTACGAAAAAACTCCTCTACTATCTTTAAAACAGGAACTTCACCAGGACGCAAAACCTTATATATTTCATATAGAGCGTTCTCATAAGACATGTTTTCATCTAAGAAAAGTGTGTTTAATATGTAAGGTCCAACAGAAACATTATCTATGTTCAACACTGATATTTTATCTATAGATAATAATTCAAGCTTTTTTATATCCTCTAATTTTATAGATTCACCAGCAGATAAGACTTTTGTAGAACTAGCACTATCTATTAAATCTTCTGCAAGAAATAAACCACATATAGAATCATAAGGAATTAGATACTCTTTCAATCCGTTATCATATAGATTTTTAGCTAATTTTGAAGTAATACGAACATTGGCTTTAAGTAACACATTGCCTTCAACATTCTTTAAATCAAAAGGAAGCCTCACTCCCTTGAATTTATCAGGGGAAAAAGGTACTCTCCAGCCACTTTTATGTTTTATATACTCTATTTTTTCATAAAATTTATTAAGTATGTCATTATTTGATAAGCCCAAAGCCTTTAATAAAACTGATATTGGCAACTTTCTCTTTCTATCAATACGAAAATACAAATGATCTTTAACATCAAACTCAATATCAAGCCAAGAACCTCTATAAGGAATAACTCTAGCAGAATAGATCAATTTGCCAGAATTGTAAGTTTTTCCCCTATCACTATCAAAAAACACTCCAGGAGATCTATGCATTTGTGAAACGATAACTTTCTCTACGCCATTGATGATGAAAGTACCTTTATCAGTCATCATAGGCAGTTCACAAAAGCGAACCTCCTGCTCTTCAGCAGATTTTATAACAGTTGCAAGCTTAGAATGATCATCATCTTCTTTAATCTCTTGATATTTTTCAAGAGAAACACCATCCTGCATAATAACAAGACGTATAGAAGCAATAACCTGAGCAGAAAAAGTTATACCACGTTTTATACATTCAGATTCACTATACTTAAGATCATCTACCCTACAATTCAAAAATTCGATAGTAGCCCTATGCAAAGGATCAGATATTGGAAAAATTGTATGAAAGATAGCTTCAAGTCTTTCATTACTCTCATTATTAGGAGTAAAGGAATTATATGACCCCTTTTGGACTTTAACCAAATCCAACAAAGAATCTTTTAAATCAATCGACCTGGAATAAGAAACTCTAGGAACAAAAGCACTAGAAGCACACATATAAGAAGAATCAACCATTAAAATACCTTCACTAATTAAAAGAGCTATATCAACATAAAATTAATATACTAACATTTTATTCAAGCTCAACTTTAGTTGCTCCTGCTTCAATAAGTTTTTGCTTTATTTTTTCTGCTTCGTCTTTAGAAACATTAGCAGTCAAATCTTTGGGTAAAGACTCAACTAATTCTTTCGCTTCTTTTAAATTCAATGTAGAATTAACTTCTCTAATAGCTTTAATCACTCCTATTTTTTTGCTTGCATCAATCTCTTTGATTACAACTTTATATTCAGCTTTTTCTTGAGCAACAGGAGCATTAGCATTATCACTAATAGGCACCCCAGCACCAACAGCTCCACCAAGAAAAGAACCACTAGGCAACCCTATTTTTTCTTCTAGAACTTTTACAAGTTCAGAAGCTTCTAATAGATTTAAAGATAATATTTTATCAACCAAATCACTTGTTACATTATTCATACTGACCACCTTATTTAACAACAAATTTATTTTTTAGAACTATGGTAATCCAAAACTCTCATAAGCCTCATAGAAGATGAATTAATAGACAATGCTAACCGAGCAGGAATATCATAAGATATTAAACGCATAATTTTAACACGCAATTCATCCAGAGAGGGAAGCTTAGCCAATTTGTTAACATCTTCCACTGTTAACAATTCATTTATATGAGCCGCACAAATCACAGACATTTTTTCTTTGTTAGCATTAATAAAATCAACTATTAACTTTGCAGCTTCTACTATAGCACTAGAATATATAATAGCAACAGAACCAGAAAATTTACCTGATAAATAAGAAAATTTACCAGTCCTTTCCAAAGCCAAGCAAGCTAGAGTATTTTTAACTACTAACATCCCACCCATTACAGATTTTAGACTATTCCTAAGAATTAATGAATTGCTAACATTCATAGACTTGAAATTTACCAATATTAAGAAATCATTATTTACAAACACATTCATTATGTTTTGTATAAATTCATCCTTATCTTTACGCTTCACAATTTCGCTCCCTTAAATTATATCTTCTACTTTGTTTATTTTATGAGCTTTACCCATAGTTGAATTTAAAAAAACGCTTTTAAAGTAAACTCCTTTCACAGAAGCAGGTTTATTGTCTCTAATTACTTTAAGAAAGGCTTTTAAATTTTCCAGCAAATCATCAATATCAAATTTAATACTTCCTAATTTACCATGAATAACCCCATTTTTATCCGTCCTGAATTTTATTTGACCAGACTTAATGGTTTTAGTAGCTTCCGCAATGTTAGAAGTCACAGTACCAAATTTAGGGTTAGGCATCAGCCCTTTAGCACCCAATACTTTTGCAATAGGAGTGATTTTTGCCATGAAATCAGGAGTAGTGATGCACCAATCAACATTCAACTTTCTACCTTTTTTTATCTCTTCAATTAAATCTTCTCCTCCTGTAATATCAGCACCAGCTTTTTCAGCTTCTAATAAATGTTTATCTTGAGCAAAAACAGCTACTTTAATATTCTTCCCGATACCTTTAGGCAAAACTACTGTACCACGCACCTGCTCTTCAGATTTACGTGAATCTACACCTAAATTGACTGCGATATCAACTGATTCATTAAATTTTGCTGAAGCAGACTCAACAACCTTCTCCAAACATTGCTTAGAATTATCATTATATGTACTCATTTACCTAACCTTCCACAACTTCTATACCCATAGATTTTGCAGTGCCTATAACCATCTTCACTGCTGAATCTTCATTATCCACTTTCATATCAACCATCTTACACTTTGCCACTTTAATGATAGCAGACATAGATAATTTAGCCACTAATTCTTTACCAGAATTACCAGAAGCTTTACTTAATTTAGCTTCCTGCTTAAGCAAATAAGCCACAGGCGGACCGCTGACAGTAAAATCATGAGAGCGATCATCCTTTATGGAAATTCTCACTGTTACTAAATCACCTACTTTATAACTAGCGTTAGCAGCGCTAGTAGCTTTATTAAAAGCTTCACAAAATTTAGGAACAGGTATACCACGCGGGCCAAGTACTGAAGCAATTTTCGGTCCTGGAACTGCTTTTCCAGCTTCCATAAGCAAGTTAATCTTAGCAACTACATTACTCATAATTAATCCTCTATTTTCTCTACTTGAGCCAAATCAAGCTCTATTATTGTTGGCTTACCTAAGATTGATACTTCAACATTAATAATTTTTTTCTCGTCATTTACCATATCTACCTTACCAGTAAAATTTTGAAAAAGACCATCATTAATTTTTACTTTTTCACCTTTCTCATAACCATAACTCAACTTTTTCGTTTCTTGAGCATTGTAAAGCGCACTACACATTGAACGAATCTCATTATCCTCAATCACCTTTGGAACATTACCATTTTTCAAAAATCCATAAACCTTAAGAGATTTTGGTATATTATTAATAAAATTTAATACCTCATCGCATAAATTCATGTATAAAAAGACATAACCAGGAAAGGACTTCCTTCGTTTAGCATTTTTTTTAGATTTTAAATCCATCTCACTTAATTCTTCACAAGGAATAAAAACCCTATTAAAATAATTATTAATATTCAATCTCATAGAATTTTCTAATATATATTGGCGCACTTTCTCTTCATAATTAGAGGCAACTCTTAAAATGTACCACTTATATCTATTAAATTCCTTACGTTTTAAAATTACCTCATCATCTGAAATCATCTCAAAATGACCAGACTCATCACCACAAAACCCAGTCATTTGATTCAAAATATTTTTGCTTTCATCACACAGATGCATACATATATATACTTCACATAACTCTTTTATATCAGATTTTACATCACATACTGTCTGATAAGGAATAAACACCTCCTTAAAGTAAACAGTATTGGTTGCCAACTCGCATATATCCTTCTCATACCCGTAATCGACTTTAATGATATACCATTTATACTTATATTCCATAAATAATTCCAAATAAAGTCTTAATTACGTAAAGAGACATAAAATCTACGAAGCAAAAGAAAATCGAAAAGCATAATATAACAGTTATTACAATAAACAAAGATGACAATACCTGCTGTTTTTTTATCCAAGCAATTCTCCTTATTTCTTGCTTTATATCGCAAAAAAAAACATACAGGTTTTTTAACATTTCTACCATAATATTAATGCAGGAGCGATAGGAATTGAACCTACAACCTCTGGTTTTGGAGACCAGCGCTCTACCAATTGAGCTACACTCCTATAATTCAAAGTTTACTCTAAAATTTCCGAAACAACGCCAGAACCAACAGTTCTACCACCTTCTCTTATCGCAAAACGTAATCCTTTATCCATTGCTATTGGTACTTGCAACTCCACTTCTATACTTACATTGTCCCCTGGCATTACCATCTCCTTT
>NZ_JBNRJY010000291.1:0-763 GCF_059414725.1 Wolbachia endosymbiont of Tuta absoluta | reverse complement strand
TATGTCTGATAATATGTCGCCATATAGATTTTCAGTTACTATAACATCGAAATTCTCGGGTTCTGTGGCAACACGTGCCATTCCAATATCAACTATATAATGTTCCGCCTTTATATCCGGATATTCTTTTGCAATACGATCGATCAATTTATGCAAATCGCCGACAGGATAGAACCAGTAGACGAGGCCAATTGACTGTAAGCCATACCGGGAGTGGTCCGGGACGTAAACAACTCCAACGTTCGCCTTGCAGAGATAAATCCTCGCATCGCAATCTTAGCATAACAAGCTGTTACGTTTCTGGAATATAATAAACGCTTCAACTGAAATTGCCGTGCTGCAATATGATGCTAACCAGTACCTATCTTACTCTACCAGATTCAGCTAAAATTAGGTACTTAACCTACATTTTAATATCAAAGTGATATTAAAACTGATGTAATAATGTTTTGATCGATCCTCTCTGGAAGCGAGTGGGCATGTCCTGTGCACAATACCTACTACCGACCTACAACCATATAGATACATTCCTACTTATGTAGGCAATGACTGCAGTTGCAGTTGCAGTATCATCTAATATGATAAAGTTATGATTTATCTAAGTACCTATCTAGTAAGATTATCGTGGTCATGCTTTCAATCGAACTTGCGAGAACAAAGGGGCAAAAAGTGCCGCGATGAAAAATAAAATTACCGAAAAACTCTACATCTAAGCCAATATCTGCGGCATTTTTAACAAAGGACAAAAACTGTAAATTAATTT
>NZ_JBNRJY010000290.1:0-446 GCF_059414725.1 Wolbachia endosymbiont of Tuta absoluta | reverse complement strand
GTACTTAACGGACGAAATAGTAGGTATAAATGTTGCTTTTCACCATGAGAATGATCGATCAGCTGGGCAAACCGGCGCGTCTCTTCCGATAACAATTTGCTCACGGATGATTTATGAACCCAATATCACCCATGTGCTTGTAGTACATAGTAAGCTGATTTCACAGCTGCTACGATTAACGTATGTAGCAATATTTCTGCTATAGTTTAGTTGAGTAATGTGTCCCGTTAAGTACGTAAACATAACGTCACGCGTTTGTTCATACCGGGTAAGTAGTCTAAGACTTAAATTATAACAAAAAGCAAGCATTTGAGAATTTCTTGGTGTAAATCTACATATGCTTTAAGTGCACACTTCCCTCTCCCACGGAATAACTGATGCTCATAATAATTAGTTCTTTAATTTTGACCCGTGTGATGCCGGCTTAGATCACCCCATTTCCTTCC
>NZ_JBNRJY010000289.1:0-943 GCF_059414725.1 Wolbachia endosymbiont of Tuta absoluta | reverse complement strand
ATATAACATACATATCAGTAATACACTTTGAAAAACTTTACTAGATAGAAAAAAAAACAATGCCCGTCCTACCCTCTTTTAAAATTATAACCAATGATTTTATGCTAGAATGTAGTTACATAACTTTTCTAGTAAAATTTACTGAATAACACATTTCAACGGTATTCCTTTAGTTTCTATGTTGAAAAAACCGTAAAATCACGCGAAAATTTTTGCGCGAAATGATTGGCTGTTTCTCTCTGGCGCAGCGCCAATGAAAGGGAGAAACTTTTCAGGAAAACATTAGTTAGCCTTAATTTTTATGATTGTGCGCTCCTGTATACTTTATTAGGTTTTTCAGCTTAGAGGATATATAGTCATGTATCAATAACTTATAGTAGGTCATATAAGTAGGTATCAGTGGCATTCTGAATTACCCTATAACTTATAGGTACCATTAATTATTGTAACTATGCGGTATATCAATATTTTGTTGTAACCTTAAATGGGTAACTTAAAGTGCTGCTGGTATTATTTATAATTGTATGAACTTACCAAAAGAAATGTCCGAAGATTTAAGCTGAGCCTTTTCATTTTGGTTGCCATCTCGCCGAAGGTGTATTCTTATGTCTGCAACAAGAAATAGGTTTCAAAAAATGCAGAGTATTAAAAGTTACAAGAGCGACATAAAATTCAAAAAATAAAGATATACCAAATTAATTATTACATATAATTTGTACCCCCACATATAGTCCTACATGGTCTTAAAGGTCGGTTCACACTATATTGTACTTAAATGGTACAAGTGTAATTGTTGTGGTAATTACCTCCTTATTGCCGCGGGAAGAACCAGATCGATCAAAACATTAGAAGCCGAAAAAGGAGGAGGTCCTGATAGAGTTAACAAGCAACATGAAAAAGGAAAGCTAACCGCTAGAGAAAGGCTGAGTATATTGCTCGATGA
>NZ_JBNRJY010000288.1:0-552 GCF_059414725.1 Wolbachia endosymbiont of Tuta absoluta | reverse complement strand
CTGCATGCTGCGTTTGACGAGGCGGGAGCTGGAAACGTAAACATGGGAATTTTGGATTGAGGCCCAACATGAAAATAAAATAATCAAAAATTATAAAATTAAATTAAAATAAATGTCAAGCGATTACCAATCAATAAATTAAAAGTTGCATTAAAATATGTCTAACGAAAGTGATGTCCAAGTATACAATTCAAAAATTTCTAAAGTTGCGGAAAATAGCCCGTAAAACCATTACCATTACTTACGTAAGCTATAAAAATTAACCCTCAACTAAATAAATAAAAAAGAACATTCGGTCGATACAGACAAAGCGATAAAATCGCATAAGTAGATAATTTCCTTACTTCGCACCTATCCCGTAAAGCTGTAATTTTTCAAATGAGCTAATTAGTATGCAAACTAGTGGGTGGTAAATGTAGGAAGCCTGATGCAAACCGAGCTGGGCATGTAATTGCCAGGTCTCAGGTGGCCGACGCTCGTCGGTTGTTCACTGTATATAAACTAATTTCTATAGGTAAAATTAATAGCTATACTGGCATAGAAAGTTATTAA
>NZ_JBNRJY010000287.1:0-18952 GCF_059414725.1 Wolbachia endosymbiont of Tuta absoluta | reverse complement strand
AGCTTTTTACCAAAGCAGCTTATGGTTGTTTGAAGCCTGCTCTTGTAAGCCGGCTCCGAGGGGCCCACCCCCATCTATTGCGTAGCTTTTGCACTTAGTTTGCTCTTACTTGAACATTCCTTGTGTCTCTACGGCACACTAGACTCGAAGATGCTGAGCAAAAATTTGAAGAGTTAAAAAAGCATAATAGTGATTTACAGAATAAACTTGGAGAAGAAAAGCAAAAAAATGCAAAATTACAAACTGAACTGACACAAAAAGATGAAAAACTAGCAAATATGTCAACAGAGCTGCAAGAAAGAGCGCAAGAACTTGAAGGTGCATATGAAGAAAAGAAAGACCTGAAGAAAAAGCTGGAAGTTGCCAATGTAAAAAATAAGAAACTGGAAGATACATTGCAGATAGAGAGCGAGCAAGCAGAACGTATAATGATCGAAGAGAATGAGCGCTTAACGAATTTAAAATATAGGCTCGACAAGGCTGAGCAAGAATTTGAAAAGCATAATAGTGATTTACAGAATGAACTTGGAGAGGAAAAGCAAAAAAATGCAAAATTGCAAGCTGAACTGACACAAAAAAATGAAAAGCTAGCAAATATGTCAACAGAGCTGGAAGAAAGAGCGCAAAAACTTGAGAGTGTGTATGAAGAAGAAAAAGAAGATCTAAAGAAGAGGCTGGAAGTTGCTAATGCAGAAAAAGAAGAGTTGACAAGTGAGGTAAGAAAATTGCAAGAGGAATTAGACCAGCTGTTAAGTAATTGCATAATAAAGCAAAAAAAATCAGAACAGGAACTCATGGAGGCTAAGCAAGAAATTGAAGAATTAGAGAAGTGCAATAGTGATTTACAGAATAAACTTGAAGAAGAAAAGCAAAAAAACGTAAAATTGCAAATTGGACTAACACAAAAAGATGAGAAGCTAGAAAATATATCAACAGAGCTGCAAGAGAAAATACAAGAACTTGAACGTGCACATGAAGGAAAGAAAGATCTAGAGAAAAAGTTAACAATTGCTAATGCAAAAAATGAAAAACTGGAAGATAAATTGAAACAGTTTAAAAAAGCGGAAGAGGAAGCAGGAGATATATTAGATGAAAATTGGAAAGATATACAGAATTTAAAATCTACAATTCAATGCTTAGATTATAAGTACAACACAAATCTGGAATCTTATAAACAAGAGGTAGATCAGCTAAAGTGGAAATATGAAGAGTTAAAGAACGAGGTAGAGCTTAAAAATAAGCAGATTAAGAGTCAAGAAGAACAGTTACGGCAGGATGAACGTTTAACGAATTTAAAACCTCAAATGCAAAATTTGCAAAGTGAGCATAACGCACATTTAGAATCTGATGAACAAGAGGTAAGTGAGCTAGAGTGGGATGAAAAGTGGGATTTTAAATCGTCAGAGGGAGAGCTAGAGACTAAAGATGAGCAAATTGAGAGGCAAAGAGAACAGTTACGGCAGGAGATGGAAGAAGAAATAATGGATCAATACCGTTCATTTATAGAACCAAAGTTTGAAGAGTATGAGAATGAGATTGAAATATTGAAAGAAAAGATTAAAGATATGGAAATTGAAAGAATAACGGGAGAAAGAGAAGAGCTAAACGGTAAAGAGCAACATCTAAATAACCAAGTAGAAATGTTAAGTACAGAGATTTCTCAACAGGAACCTTTGAACAATCGTGCAAAAATATCTGATCAGCTTGTAGGGGAAGTTGATAATGCAGAAAGAAAATCTAGATCTTCAAGCTCTGATAGTGCATTTTATAGTGATGATGATTGTTGTAATTCACTTCTAGACTTCATCAGCAGTCCCTCAAAGGTGTGTAGCCAAAGTCAGCACGGAAGTGTTTAATAAACATACTTATTTAGATGCATGTAAAATCAGTGCTTTTTTTCCTGTCATTCAACTCTTGTCATTCCAGTACGTGACACTGGATAAAAACATTTGTGAATTACGCAATGGACAACAAATTCTAGGAACATATGTTAAAATAATATCCACGATTAAAATAAGATAGATCCCAGTGTCACGCACTGGGATGACACTATTTTTTGTACTTTTACCTTCAAAGCTGCAACTTTTGCACAATTGTAGTCTTGACCATACGATCCTAGTTGTAAAAATTTCTAGATTTCAGTGTCTGAGCACTGGGATGATATCCTTCTAATGTTCGTACAGTTGTGTGTCAGCTACTTGAACGACAAACATTGAGATGACAAGAGTAAACCCATTTCTTGAACAAAAAAAGAGCCCCTAAAGAGATTTGACATCAAGATAACTTAAATATATACCAACTCTCTTATTTTTTAATGATTCCTCATCATGAGTCAAATGATCAAAAACCTGAATTTGATTTGTTACAATGTTACAATTATTATTTGCAACCTCCAATATACCATTATCAATTACAATTTTTTCCTTTGTCTGGTTACTCATTTGAGCAGTAATTATACCAGGCAATAAATAAATTAAATAAGGGGAATGGTAGGCTAAAATCATCAATTCCCCTTTAAGCCCGTTCACTGAAAGAGAAACTACTTCATCGAATGAAATTCGATTATCAGGAGAAAAAAATTGCACCTTAAAAGTGTTCATAATCTTTAATGTCCGGCTCCAACTTCAGCTTTTATTGATTCAGCCTTTTCTATTGCTTCACTTATACTTCCCACCATATAAAAAGCAGCTTCTGGCAGATGATCATATTTACCTTCAATAATTCCTTTAAAACTAGAAATAGTATCAGAAAGTGAAACAAATTTGCCAGACATGCCAGTAAATACCTCCGCAACATGAAAAGGTTGAGAAAGAAACTTCTGAATTTTACGAGCTCTATCAACAATAATTTTATCTTCATCAGATAGTTCATCCATACCAAGTATTGCGATAATATCTTGCAGCGACTTATAAGT
The DNA here is from genome assembly GCF_059414725.1 of Wolbachia endosymbiont of Tuta absoluta. Classification (NCBI taxonomy): domain Bacteria; kingdom Pseudomonadati; phylum Pseudomonadota; class Alphaproteobacteria; order Rickettsiales; family Anaplasmataceae; genus Wolbachia; species Wolbachia endosymbiont of Tuta absoluta. The sequence continues at coordinate 16,038 of NZ_JBNRJY010000287.1, read as the reverse complement.
TTGCAATATACGTTTCACCTCAGAAGCCACATTATAATGTTCTTCACCAATGATTTCAGCAGATAAAGACTGAGAAGTTGAGTCAAGTGGATCAACAGCAGGATATATACCCATTTCAGCTATCTGCCTTGACAACACTGTGGTTGCATCAAGATGAGAGAATGTCGTTGCTGGAGCTGGATCGGTCAAATCGTCTGCAGGAACATATATAGCCTGTACAGAAGTAATAGAACCAGCAGTAGTTGAGGCTATTCTCTCTTGCATAGCGCCCATATCAGTCGCAAGAGTTGGCTGATAACCAACAGCCGACGGTATTCTTCCAAGCAAAGCAGAAATTTCAGAGCCAGCTTGAGTAAAACGGAAGATATTATCTACAAAAAATAGAACATCTTGATTTTCATGATCACGAAAATACTCCGCCATAGTTAGTGCTGTTAAAGCAACCCTAGCCCTTGCTCCAGGAGGTTCATTCATTTGACCATAAACCAAAACGGCTTGAGATTTTTCGTGCTCATTTATATCTATTACATTCGAAGTAATCATCTCGTTATAAAGATCATTACCTTCACGCGTTCTCTCTCCTACTCCAGCAAACACAGAAAATCCTTTATGAGCTTTTGCTATGTTGTTAATCAGCTCCATTATCAGAACTGTTTTACCAACACCAGCGCCACCAAATAAGCCAATTTTTCCTCCTTTAAGATAAGGAGCAAGAAGATCTATAACCTTTATTCCTGTAACTAAAACTTCTTCCTGTATCTTCTGCTCAGTAAAGCTTGGAGGTGATCTATGTATAGGTTCTAAATCATACTTTCCTTTTAGCGGACCACACTCATCTATAAGCTCCCCTACAACATTAAAAATCCTTCCTAAAGTTGAGCGTCCAACCGGAACTGATATTGGTGCACCTGTATCAACAAACTCATCACCTCTTGACATACCATCTGTGCTATCCATAGCAATGCAACGAACTATATTGTCACCTATATGCTGTGAAACCTCTAAAACTAGCTCCTTGCCCTTATATTTTAGTTTGCTTTTTAAAGCATTAAATATCTTAGGCAACCCGTCTTCAAATTTTAAATCAACAACTGCTTGAGTTATTTTAACTACTTTACCTGTACTCATCTCTTTCATCACCTAACACTACAATTCTATAAAAGAACTTCTAAAGAAAATAAATCTTATATTATTAACAGAAATTTTGCAATATTAAAACACTTACTAGTTACGTTTCATTATAAACAATGCAAATGCATTCAATAGCCAAGTAATAACAAACAGCACCAAACTAAGCGCATAAGCAGCAAGAGTTTGCACACTATTGAAATCCTGATCTCCGGTAAGTAATGTAGCAATTTGTACAGTGATAGTAGTAACTGAATTGAGAGGATTAAAGGTCAAATTTGCATTGATTCCCACAGCCATTAGTACAATCATTGTTTCACCTATTACTCTTGAAATTGATAATAAAATTGCACTTAAAATTGTAGGCATTGCATAAGGTATTGTTATATGCCATATAGTTTCCGCTGGTGTTGCGCCAAGCGCCATAAAACCATAACGTAAACTTTTTGGAACAGATCTTATAGCATCTTCAAGCAAAGAAATAATAAAAGGAAGAATCATTACCCCGATCGATAAACCAGCAATCAAAGCACTTTCTGAGTGTATACTTAAATTAAAAAAATTTGCTACCTGCTTTATAAAAAAAGACAAAAATATAACTGAGAAGTATCCATATACAACAGTAGGAATAGCAGACAAAACCTGTAAGGCTGTATTAATAACATAACGCACTTTTTCACTCGCATACTCACTAATATATATTGCAGAAAATAAACCAAGCGGCACCGCAACTAACATTGCTACAATAGTTATAAGTAATGTCCCCACTAAAAGTGGCGCTATACCAAAACACCCCACCTCTCCTTCACCAATAATAGCTACATTATGCTTCCATTTTAAGCAAAATAAGAATTCTGAAATAGCTACTTTATTAAAAAAAGAAATGGACTGAACAAAAATAGATAGCATTATAAATAAAGTGATAAAAAGTGATATTGCTAAAGCCATAAATAACAAAAATTTTACCATCTTATTTCTTTTACCTTTAAGGATAAAAATCAGCATAAAAAAAAGTAACGCTATAGAAATAGAAGTTATAAAATAACCATCATAGAATGCTAACAAACAAGGTAGCATCCACATACAACTCAAATATATATAAGACTTAACTTTACTTACTGCTTGAAACTTACTCAAACAAAATAAAAGGACTAGTAAAACAAGTACGCCTATAATTAAATTCATTTTTCCATATATCAAATTTTATTCAACAAGAATGCCACAGAAGTTGACCATTATTTGACAATAGAGCAAAATAGTTTAAAATAAATAGTCATATTAATATAAAAACAATGAAAAGAACATTTCAACCAAAAAATTTTAAAAAAAAGCACAAACATGGATTTCGTTCACGTATGTCAACAAAAGCTGGAAGAAAAATTCTTAATAAGCGTCGCTCATTAGGGTGTAATAAATTATGCGCATAGTAAGCATAAAAAAAAAGAGTTTTCCTTTGCTTTTAAAAACAGATTAGCATCTTACAGTCTTTTTTATCGAGGGGTATATATATCACTATATGCTATAAAAGAAAGAGAACCTGAAAAGTATATTCATGTTATTAGAGTAGGTCTGGCTATCAGTAAAAAAGTCGGAAAAGCAGCAAAAAGAAATAAAATAAAAAGGCAATTACGAATGCTAGCTAAAGTTAGCATTTCTAATATAAGTAATGTAGGATACTATTACATAATACTAACCCATCAAAACATTATGCAAGCAGGCTATAAAAATTTACAAAAAGACCTCAATATTTGCTTAAAGAAAGATAAAATAAGAAGGAATTTTCACTAAAGTATTTACAGCTATATTTTTTATGATAAGATAAGTGAGGTTTTTAAAATAAATTAATAGATGTGGGTGCTTGAGGTAGAAAGTATAAAAAAACAAGATAAAAAGCTCGATACAAATAATGCTGAAGAGAGTTTTTATGAATATAGAAAGTCTAGCTATCGTACACAATGGGGAATGGCATTTGAACAAAGCCAATATTTAGAACAAAATAAAGATAATCCTAGAGGGAAATTGCTAAATTTTAATATAGAAGCAACTCATTACAATAAGAGAATAGTTTGATAAAAGTACCCGTTCAGGGAAGTGGTTGAAGAAACGATAGGTAGGGGATTGTATAGTTCTCTTTGTTTCCATGTTAAGTATAATGAAATTATCCTTTCAAGTTCCTAGCTCTGATTACGTAAAATATGAGCTTTTACAGTAAACGATATAATGCCTAATTTGCTGTTCAGCGTGATAGTGGAATACTTTCTGGTTTACTTAAAAAATTTCACATCATTCTTTCAGATTTTAAAATATTTTTCGCAACTTGAGAAGCTCCAGTTGCTTCAGATAGGTAGCTTCAAGTAATACCTTATACGTTTTGCAACTTTCTTACACTTCTGTTTCATTTTTTAATAAAGCTTTTTTTAGCATAAATAATTCAGTGGATGCGTTTTTTAAGTAACAGCCCAGAATTTTAACTTCAATAGTCCAGCTATGTTTCAAAGTACCTTTCAGCGACTATTACGATTGCAACATACACTGTCTTTTAAATCTTCTTTCCCTTTAAAACTTGCAGTATTGCTTCAGCACTAACCAAGTTTACCTTTATTATAACACGTTGATGCGCAAAACCTCACTTTTCTTATTCGATTTGCTCATACACCTTTTTGCATTTGAGGGAATTCTATATTCACTATTTGATACGCTTTCAATTCACATTAAAAACATCACTTATAATTTTCACGTTTTGAATTTTTATAAGATCCACTGAGTGCTACAATTATCACCTAACTATTGGACCAAATGTATCTGCTTTTTGGTAGTTTGCTACTTCTTCTTTCTCCTCATCTCCAACAACTTAATTAATATTCAATTATATAAAGTTTGATTTTCGGAAGATCAATTGTTTGATGATTTGTTAAATGTTGCTATCTCTCCTCCTAATTTGGAAATAAGTGACAAATTCTACTTTTAAATTTTCTACTTTTATCTTAAAGTTTTCGCAGAGTTCTAAAAGATCAGTTATATTACCTCACAGCTACTCTATGTTTACCTTGTTTCATCGCTCTACTGAAAAGATATAAATAAGAAGAAATTTTTATAAACTTGGCAACGACCTACTTTCCCTTTTTAAGTATCATCGGCGCTAAAAAGTTTCACTTCCGAGTTCGAAATGAGATCGGGTGGTTCATTTTTGCTATAGCCACCAAGTCAACAAAAATTTCTGACTTAATAAATTTTAATTTAATATTTAACACTGCATATGCACATATAGAAAGCAAATAAATCAATCAGGCTATTAGTACCAGTTAGCTTCACATGTTACCATGCTTCTACACCTAGCCTATCAACGTGGTAGTCTCCCACGGCCTTAATTGGGAAATTTTTTTGAAGAGGGTTTCTTGCTTATATGCTTTCAGCAATTATCCCATCTATACATAGCTACCCAGCGATGCTATTGGCATAACAGCTGGTACACCAGAGGTATATACATCTCGGTCCTCTCGTACTAGAGTCAGATCTTCTCAAATTTCCTTCACCCACGGCAGATAGAAACCGAACTGTCTCACGACGTTCTAAACCCAACTCACGTAACACTTTAATCGGCGAACAGCCGAACCCTTGGGACCTTCTCCAGCCCCAGGATGTGATGAGTCGACATCGAGGTGCCAAACGGTGTCGTCGATATGAACTCTCGAACACCATCAGCCTGTTATCCCCGGCGTACCTTTTATCCGTTGAGCGATAACCCTTCCATACAGAATTACCGGATCACTATGACCGACTTTCGTCTCTGCTTGGCTTGTCAGCCTCGCAGTCAGGCAAGCTTATGCCATTGTACTATCAAGCTGATTTCCGACCAGCTCTAGCTTACCTTCGCACGCCTCCGTTACTTTTTAGGAGGCGACCGCCCCAGTCAAACTACCCACCATACAATGTCCTAGTTCCAGATAATGAAACATAGTTAGATATCAAAAGTGTAAAGGGTGGTATCTCAAGGTTAACTCCATTATAGCTAGCGCCATAACTTCAAAGTCTCCCACCTATCCTGCACATCACACTTTTAATAGCAATGTAAAGCTATAGTAAAGGTGCACGGGGTCTCTTCGTCTAACCGCGGGTACCCCGCATCTGCACGGGGAATTCAATTTCGCTGAAGTGATGTTGGAGACAGTGGAGAAATCGTTACGCCATTCGTGCGGGTCGGAACTTACCCGACAAGGAATTTCGCTACCTTAGGACCGTCAGTGTTACGGCCGCCGTTTACTGGGGCTTCAATTCAGAGCTTGCACCCCTCCTATTAACCTTCCAGCACCGGGCAGGCGTCAGACCCTATACTTCCACTTACGTGTTTGCAGAGTCCTGTGTTTTTAGTAAACAGTCGCTACTCCCTATTTTGTGCCACCTACTTGTAGTTGCCTAAAAGCAGGTTACCCTTCTTCCGAAGTTACAGGTATAATTTGCCGAGTTCCTTCAACATCATTCTTTCAACACCTTAGTATACTCTACTCATCCACCAGTGTCGGTTTACGGTACGGCCTCATAAATATAAGTGCTATTTCCTGGAGCTTCTTTTAAGCATAGATCAATCCAATAAGACCTATACAAATACAAAACCCGTCACACTTAAGAGGTTTAGGAATATTAACCTAATTGCCATCGACTACTCCTTTACGGACTCGCCTTAGGAACCGACTAACCCTACGCAGATTAACTTAACGTAGGAACCCTTAGATTTTTGGTGAGAGTGTTTTTCACACTCTTTTACGCTACTTATGTCAGCATTCTCACTTCCGATATCTCCAGCAGTTTTTACAAACCACCTTCACAGACTTACGGAACGCTCCGCTACCGCGCCTATTAATCGAAATTAATAAGCACCCACATCTTCGGTATACAGCTTTAGCCCCGGTACATTTTCGGCGCAGAAAAACTTATTTAGACAAGTGAGCTGTTACGCTTTCTTTAAAGGATGGCTGCTTCCAAGCCAACCTCCTAGCTGTAATGGTTTTTCTACTTCCTTTCCCACTTAGCTGTAATTTTGGGACCTTAGATAGTGATCTGGGCTGTTTCCCTTTCCACCACGGACTTAGCACCCATAGTGTGTCTGCTGTATAATTAATTATTGGTATTCGGAGTTTGGTTAGATTTGGTAAGATGATGAATCCCCCTAGTCTATCCAGTGCTCTACCCCCAACAACATAAATACAACGCTCTACCTAAATAGATTTCGCGGAGAACCAGCTATTTCCAAGTTTGATTGGCCTTTCACCCCTAATCACAACTCATCCAATAATGTTGCAACATTAACTGGTTCGATCCTTCAGTATGTTTTACCATACCTTCAATCTGGTCATGACTAGATCACTTGGTTTCGGGTCTAATCCATAAAACTAAACGCCCTATTCAGACTTGCTTTCGCTACGCCTACACCTATCGGCTTAAGCTTGCTTCATAGATTAACTCGCTGACCCATTATGCAAAAGGTACGCTGTCACTCTAAATATCAATAAATTGATATAGAGCTCCAACTGTTTGTAAGCACTTGATTTCAGATTCTATTTCACTCCCCTCCCGGGGTTCTTTTCACCTTTCCCTCACGGTACTTGTTCACTATCGGTCGTTAAGGAGTATTTAGGCTTGGAGGATGGTCCCCCCATATTCAAACAGGATTTCACGTGCCCCGCTCTACTCAAGGATTTAAAAACTTTCTATTTGTACAGGACTATCACCTTCTATGGTTACCATTTCCAGAGTATTCTAATTCTTATTTTTAAATCACTAGCCTTTTCCGCTTTCGCTCGTCACTACTAACAGAATCTCGGTTGATTTCTTTTCCTTTGGCTACTTAGATATTTCAGTTCACCAAGTTTGCTTTATATACTTAGTATATAATAACTAGCTAAGCTAGTTGGGTTTCCCCATTCGGAAATCTGCGGATCAAAATTTGTTGACAATTTCCCGCAGCTTATCGCAGCCTGCCACGTCCTTCATCGCCTCTTAACGCCAAGGCATCCATCAAGTGCTCTTAATAATTTATTTATCTGACTATATGTAGAATATGCAGAGTTAAATATTAACTTACAATTGAATTGAGATTAAATAATCTCTACCATAAAACTTTTCAAACATCTAAAAACTAATCTTTTATATGTTACAATCTGATAAATCATATGTCAACGCCTTTTTACACAAAACATTTACCTATTATTATCAACAACAATATACCAGCAATCTTAAACATTATAATCTAAGAAATATTTGACAAATTGATATGTACAGAAAAATTAATGAAAAAGATATTTTGTAAGATAAAATGTGTTAAAATTAGTTACCTAAAAATGAAAATGAACATTTGGAGTATTTCTAATGTATGAAAAGTAATCTATCTTTTATAAAAAACTTTGCTTTAAATTGTATATCCAAGCTCACTGGCTTATTAAATAGTAAAAAAGTAAAAAATTTCATTATGGATAAATACAGTACTCTCCATAAAGAAATTGTAGTGTTTCTTGAAAAATCTAAAAACCTGTTAAATACCAACACTGAAATCGGGTTATATCACTTCTATAAAGGTAATATATCAGATGCAAAGTTAAGATTTTGGTTAATTAGCATATTCTACCCTAATTTACCTCTAGTCTGGTATAATATCGGAAGATGTCATTTTGCAGTAGGCAATACTAACAAAGCTTATAATTATTTAACAAAAACCCTAAAATTAGATAGTAGTCATAAAGAAGCTTCTTACTATATAAAGAAAATAACAAACACATCAGATATTGTGGAATTGCCTGAAAATCTCATAAAGCAATATTTTGATTACACAGGTGAATATTTTGTTGAGCATTGGCTAATTGCCAAACAATACAGAGGGCATGAACTAGTACACATGATAATTACAAAAGTCTTTAACAACTCCACTTCTAAACTGAATATACTCGACCTTGGTTGCGGTACTGGAATATGTGGTCACTTCCTAAAAATAAGTAATATTAGAAGTCGCATAACAGGAGTTGACATCTCAAATAGAATGCTCAATATTGCAAGAGGATGCCTTATAAAAGGTAAACCTGTTTACGATGAGTTAATACATACAGAAATGAAAGAGTTTCTTAAACAAGAGAAGAACCAGCAGTATGATGTAATTATCTTTGCTGAAGTGCTACACTATCTACATGATTTTCTAGCAGAATTGGAACTAGCAAAAGGATTGACAAACAAAAAAGGGGTTATTGTATGTTTAGTAAGAAGAAAGGAAGGTAAAGGTATTGACTTTGTAAACAAAGGAGATTATTTTCGTCACTCAGAAGATTATATTCAGCATGTTGCAAAAGAAACAAATATGCAAATAAGTCAAATGAGTTACTGTAAAATATATGGCAGCCAAGTTGATGGTATCTTGTTTGCATTACAGTATCCACAAAAAAATTTAACAACTTAATCGAGAAATCGCTCAAATAAATGTCTATATTATCATAAAGGGAGTCTTATGAATTACATTGCTATTAACTACGCAAAGGATAGTAAATTAACTGATTTTGGAAAAGCAGTTCTATTGGACAGGTATTTAATAGAAAATGAAAGTTATCAAGATCTCTTTATACGTATTGCCAATTACTACTCTGATAATAAAGAGCATGCACAGCGTCTTTATGATTACATGAGCAATTTATGGTTCATGCCTTCAACTCCAATACTTAGTAATGGTGGTACCAAGAGAGGATTGCCTATTTCCTGCTTTCTTAACGAAACTGAAGATAGCTTGCAGGGAATAGTTGATTTATGGAATGAAAATGTTTGGCTCGCTGCACGTGGTGGTGGAATAGGTAGTTATTGGGGAAATTTACGTTCAATTGGTGAAAGTGTCAAAGGTAGCGGTAAAACATCAGGAATTGTGCCATTTATCGTAGTACAAAATGCTCTGACGCTTGCAATCAGCCAAGGATCCTTAAGAAGAGGAAGCTCAGCAGTTTATCTTCCTGTATGGCATCCAGAAATAGAAGAGTTTCTAGATTTACGTAAGCCAACTGGTGGTGACCCAAATCGCAAAGCATTAAATATACATCATGCTGTAATAGTAACAGATAAGTTTATGCAAGCTGTTGAAGATGATCAAGAATGGGATTTAATAAGCCCTCATAACAATAAAGTTATTTCAACAGTAAAAGCACGGGATATATGGATTAAAATATTAACAGCAAGAGTTGAAACTGGAGAACCTTACATTATTTTCCTTGATGCAACAAATAACAATAAGCCAGAATCTTACAAAAAACTCAACTTAGACATCAAAATGTCAAACCTATGCAGTGAAATAACTTTAACTACAGGTTACGATCACCTGAAAAAGTCACGCACTGCTGTATGTTGTTTATCATCCGTAAATCTTGAATACTACGAAGAATGGAAAGATAATGAGCTTTTCATAGAAGATATAATGCGTTTTCTTGATAATGTATTAGAGGATTTCATAAACCAAGCACCAAATGAAATACAGCGAGCAAAATATTCCGCAATAAGAGAGCGTAGTATCGGTCTTGGCGTGATGGGTTTTCATTCATTTTTACAAAGTAAAATGGTTCCTTTTGAATCAGTAACAGCCCAACAATGGAATAAAAAAGTATTTAAGCATTTGCGCGAGCAAGCAGATGTAGTTTCTAAAAAATTAGCAGAAGAAAAAGGTCCATGTCTTGATGCTAAAGAAATCGATCTAATGGAAAGGTTTACACATAAGCTCGCTATTGCTCCAACTGCCTCAATTTCGATTATCGCAGGCAACACTTCCCCTGGAATAGAGCCATATGCAGCAAACGTATTTATACAGAAGACACTTACAGGTTCATTTGTAGTACGAAATAAATTCTTGCAAAAACTACTAGCAGAAAAAAATCAAGACAATGATGAAATATGGTCCTCAATTTCAACAAATGAGGGTTCTGTTCAGCATTTAGATTTTCTTAGCAAGCATGAAAAACTGACATTTAAAACAGCATACGAACTTGATCAACAATGGATCATAGAACATGCAAGTGATAGAACTCCTTATATTTGTCAATCTCAATCAGTAAATCTGTTCTTACCTGCCAATGTGCATAAACGTTACTTACACAAAATACATATGCTTGCTTGGAAAAAAGGATTAAAAAGCTTGTATTATTGCAGATCACAATCAATGCAGAGAGCTGACAAGGTCTCACATGACATATTCAAAAAAAGTGAAATATTGCAACAAAAAACAGATATTAATTATGATGAATGTCTATCATGCCAGTAGACTGTACATAACTTACTGTCACAAAAATACAATTGTACAAAAGTTATGTTTTCATAGATGCTACATATAAATCCAGATGAATTTCTAAAGTCTATTCCAAGAGATAAACGTATAATGTGCCTTGATATGGGAGAAAAACAAATAGGCATAGCATTTAGTGATAAAACACAGCTTATAGCTACAGCTCATAGTATATATTATAGAAGAAATATGAGCAAAGATTTAGGTTATCTAAATAGAGTGCTTAAAGAAAATGAAGCTGGATCAATGGTAATAGGACTACCATTCAAAATAGATGACCAAGAGACTGAATGGTGTAAAGCAATAATCCAGTTTGCAAATAAAATAATAAAAAAATGTAAAGTACACATATACCTACAAGACGAAAGTCTATCAACATCTCTTGCAACTCACGCACTAAAAATTACTGGAATATCAATCACAAAATCAAAAAAAATAGATGATAAAATTGCTGCATGTATTATTCTGCAACGAACGTTAGATAAGATAAATACCATCAAATAGTTTTTTCAACTGAATTCATGTAAAACTATTCAATAAAACAAGAACTTCTCGTATAAGCATGACAAATTGCTGTAGCAAGAGCATCAGCAGTATGATGACATTTTATATTTAAGTTTTTAACTATTTGCTTCACCATAAATATAATCTGATCCTTATCAGCATGACCATTTCCAGTAATGCTCTTTTTTATATAGTTTGCATCATATTCATTCATGGGTAAATCCGTCATTCGTAATATTAAAATTGCAATCGCTCTTGCATATCCTAAAGTTAGCGAAGATTTTGGGTTCTTATTAACAAAAATTTTCTCTACTGCAGCTTCATTTGGAGAGTATAGAGAAATTACTTTCTTTAATTCTTCAAAAATTATATGTAAACGCTCACCTGTACCCAACTTACTATCAGTTGATATGGCACCACCACCCAAAAATTCAATACTATTTTTTTCTTCCAGATTGATAATTGCCCAACCAGTTTTGCTTATTCCTGGATCTAGACCTATTATCTTAATCACTTAATAAATGCTGAGCCAATAAACAAACAAAAATAAAAATATCCAAACTACATCAACGAAGTGCCAATACCAAGAAGCAAACTCAAAACATAAATGATCTTGAGGTGTAATCTGATTTTTTCGAGCTCTAAATAAACATACTGACAAGAATATTATCCCTATTATAACATGTACACAATGAAAACCAGTAATCATGTAAAAGTTGGATGTATAGATAAGTTTCTCTCCCGCTTCTTGTAGAGAAAAACTTGCTTCATAATACTCAATTGCTTGCACTATTATAAAGAACATCCCAAGCAATATAGTTATAGACAGCATTTTAATCATGCTCTTTTGATCATTTTCAAGTAAAAAATGATGTGCTGAAGTAATCGTTGTACCAGAAAGTAATAATATTAGTGTATTCATAAATGGTAACGACCACGGATCCGGTGGTAAAATCCCTTCAGGGGGCCATTCAACTTTTTTTGTAGGAGAAAACGCTTCAAATAAAAAAACCGGATCAAGCCAGGCTTTAAAGAATGAACAAAAGAACGCTATAAAAAACACAACTTCCGAGAGGATAAATAAGTACATTGCAAGCTTGAGTCCATGTTTTACAATGGCAGTATGGCATTTATCATAAATTGCTTCTCTTATTACATCTCTCCACCAATAAAACAGCACTCCTGATACCGCAGAGATTCCCAAAACTAAACCAAATATTCCAGAAATTTGTTTATGGAGTGTACCAACTAATCCAAGTGCAAGAACAAGAATTGCTGCTGATATAGCAATTGGCCAGGGACTTGGGTCCACTAAATGAAAATCATGTTCTTTACTTTTCATATCACCTTCAAAAATACATATCAAGCATACAAATTAGCTTAAAATTGTCAATATTTCTTAAAATCTTGATCAAATTTTGAAAAATTATATGCGCTATTCCAAAAGTCTAACTCAAATTGTGCAGTTATTTTAAATAATTCAAGCATTCTGGTTCTTTCACTTTCCCTTGCTTTGTTACAATACTCGTCAACAATATCTTCCAAAGCAACACATCCAGATTCCATCAAACTACCGCCAAAAAAATCAAACCAATCCTTATATCTATTATTTTTTTTAATTTTATTTCTCATATTATCAACAATAATTTTATATATAAAATGGCAAGAGTAAAGAACTGTTACAGCTTCATAAATGTCGCTATACGAAGTAGACAAAAGAAAGTTAGTAAAATTGAAACATTCAAGCGACTTTTCTCCACGATTTATGGAGTATACAGTAAAGTAGTGGTCGTATAACACTCTCATAATCTCTATTCCTCCTTTAGCCACCCCAATCAATGGAACAATGTTATTACAACTCTCCATTTTTGATGCAGTCATTAAAACAGTACGAACATAATCAGCTAAAAAGAATGCATCTTGTTGTATATAAAATTTGAAGTTTTCTATGTTTAAAGTATTATTTGCTAATTCAACATTGAAAGGATGCTCAATAATATCCTTTAAAAGATTTGACCCATAATAACTCTTAATTATACCACTAAACATCACATAAACTAGAATATAATTTAGTGTTAATACTACAGATTATGCTAGAGAATACATCTCATCCCAAAACATTATTTCTAGCTCTAGACCTCTCTTAAAAAACTCACGCATCTTTTTCCTCTCACAATCACCAGCCTTTGCATATAGATTATTTGCAACGTCAGTAACTTGATTAATCGTAGCATTCATTACTGTGTTATTATAGATATCAATCCACCCTTGATATCTGTGATCTTCAACTTTTTTAGGCATAACCTCTCCTACCATATGATTTATAATAATTTGGTATATATTAAAACAAGGATAAGACGCTGCTAAAGCTTCAGCAACAGAATTATGATATGCAGCACGCATAAAAAAATCAGTAAAAGCAGAACAAGATTTTGATTTTTTATGATTATCGGATAAATCACAAGTCTCAAAATATTCAGTATACTGCTTTCGAACCGCAAATGTTCCCCTTGCTACATTAACCAAACTGCCCATTATTTCAATGTCATCAACTTTAGCTGCAATAATCAATAAAGCACGAGTACAGTCCACTAAATATAAAAAATCCTGCTGAAGATAAATTTTGAACTTTTCATAATCTAGCGTATTGTTTATCAATTCAACATTGAAAGGATGTTCTTTTATTTCTTCAATAAGATCAGATGATTCTTTTATAGCAATATCATAAAATTCTTCTTTTGGTTTGTTGGACATCTTGTAAGCCTCATAAATATTAAAACTAGTATAGTTACTAAAAAGTTACTTACAATTTATAATAAGTTATTATATCAGTATCAAGCTAGAAATAAAAGAGTTTAATAGTTTAAAGAAATTCTCTCTTTTCTTCTTCTATATTAAATTCTTTACAAAAATCAGTAGATAAGTCCACACCTTCCCAAGAAAATCCACCATCACTTTCTAACTTTTTACCAAAATGCCCATAGCAGGCTGTACGTTTATATATAGGACGATTAAGTGATAAATGTCTTATTATGCCTTTAGTTGATAAATCTATGTTACCTTCAATAAACCCTTTAATCCTCTCTTCATCTATTGTATTCGTGCCAAATGTATCAATGTAAAATGAAGTAGGTTTTGAGACACCAATTGCATAAGAAAGCTGCACAAGACAACGTTCAGCTAAACCTGCAAAGACAATATTTTTAGCAAGGTATCTCGCCATATAAGCTGCGGATCTATCAACTTTTGTTGCATCTTTTCCAGAAAACGCTCCTCCACCGTGTGGAATATAGCCTCCATAAGTATCAACCATAATTTTTCGTCCGGTTAATCCACAATCACCAACTGGTCCACCAATAACAAATCTACCTGTTGGATTGACTAAGAGATTTTCTTTAGGGCACATCCACCCTTCAGGTAAAGATGAAGCTATGTAAGGATAAATTATTTCCTTCACTTTCGATTGACTCAGATCCTCAAGATGCTGTATTGAAACAACAATACTTTCAGCACGCACTGGAAGGTTATTCTCATACGCCAAAGTGATTTGCGATTTTGCATCCGGACCAAGCTTTACCCCTTTGACCATACTCATGATATTTCTCAGAATCGAGTGTGCATAAAAAATGGGTGCTGGCATGAGGCTTTCTGTCTCTATTGTTGCATAGCCATACATTATGCCCTGATCCCCAGCACCTTGATCCACACCTATTGCAATGTCATTTGATTGTTCATGTAGTAATATATTTACTTTCACTGTTTCCCAGTGGAAACCATCATGCTCATAACCAATATCTTTTATTGTATTCCGTACAATACTTTCAATCTTGCTATTTTCAATGTTCGGCCCAAATACTTCCCCAGCTATAATAACATTATCTTTAGTAACTAAAGTCTCTATTGCAGTACGAGAGGAAGAGTCATTAAAAAGGTATTCGTCAAGTATTGCATCTGAAATCTGGTCTGCTACTTTGTCTGGATGACCGGCTGCTACTGATTCACTGGTTACTGAATTCTTATGTAAAACCATCGCTTAGTTACACGATATCAAAACTATTGCAAATTTAAATGGTGGGTCTGGGAAGAGTTGAACCTCCGACCTCACGCTTATCAGGCGTGCGCTCTAACCACCTGAGCTACAGACCCGTATCTATTCAAGCCAAGGCTTGCATATCATCTGTAGGCACAACATCAATAAACGTCTTTTTATTTGCTGATTTTCTAAAACTCACCCAGCCTTTCGTTTTAGCAAAAATCGTATGATCTTTACCCATACCAACATTCTTTCCAGGATGAAATTTTGTACCTCTTTGACGTACAATTATGTTACCTGGAATAACCTCACCATTCTTCTTTATCCCGAGTCGACGCCCTGCCGAATCTCTACCATTACAGGAACTACCACCTGATTTTTTAGTTGCCATATCTTACCTCTTACTTTTGAAGACTAATTTCATTGATACGAAGAACAGTAATATACTGCCTATGACCATTTTTCCTACGGTAATTTTTTCTTCTCTTTTTCTTAAAGATTATAATTTTTTTATCTCTACACTGCTCCAGTACTTCAGCTTTAACAACAGCATTAGATGAACAAGATAAGCCATTGTTTGAAACACAAATCACTTTATTGATTTCCACTTCCTCTTTTTCTTCAGCTTGTAATCTTTCTACTTTAATTATGCTGCCTTTTTTTACTAAATACTGCTTTCCACCAGTTTCGATTACTGCAAACATGACAAATATCAATTATTGTTATTAACACTAATCGTAAATGATGTCACACATACTGTCAATATAAATAAAAACATGAAATACTTCTACCTTTATCTGCTTTTCCTCGTGGAGAGTAGTCAAGTTTTAAAACTTGACTACTCTCAAATTCTCTTAGTCTCATGAAAACTTTACGACGTTAATAAAAACTCAAGCTTTCACTAAAAACATTCAATCGGAGCTTATAAATTAAAACTCATTCCAAGTTCAAACCCATGAGAAAAATTACTGAACTTGTGAAGTTTATAGCCAGCGAAAACATTCGTTCTCTCAGAAAGTGGAAGATTAATACCAGCACCTATCTGGTAGGAAAAAAACTTTTCTACGTCTGGCTGTTGATC
>NZ_JBNRJY010000286.1:0-781 GCF_059414725.1 Wolbachia endosymbiont of Tuta absoluta | reverse complement strand
ATAAATAAATTAGACGATGGATGAATATATTGCTCATCGACACAATGAAGTGTCAAGTAGTTTACATTACTTAGCTAGCTTACGAGGTGCATGGTGCATTGCAGATCGATCCTGGCATACTTCTTTCGCCACCTCTACATTCATCAATCTCTTCATGCATGCTCGTCGGTTTAGGGAACTCTTGACCTGACCTTCCTTTAGCACGTCCCCGATTTGATCGAGGTACGTTCGTCTAGGTCTTCATCTTCCGACGTTCACATCCACACTTGCCATACGCCGTTGAAAATTGAATAAATAAATTGAAATTGAAATTGATATACACCTGTTTCGTTAATCTTCTTTCATTCATCCTCTCTACATGACCAAACCACCTAAGCATACCCTTTTCTAAATTTTTTAACAATAACGGACATAAGAATACCTGCATAGCCTGCATGGTATCAGTGAGGGAGGCACGCCCTTTCTCGATGTCTTTCCGAAGCTTCTTGTTGTCGGGAAGAGTAGGTGCAGGTGGCAGGGAAGCCTTGTCCATCAGGGCTTGCACTGCAGCCTCCAGCATGGCAAACTCCTTTGCTGTCACCACTTCTATAGATCCCACGCGGGTAGGACCTCCGTTACCTAAGTATTGAATATTCTTAATATTATTATTTTTTAATACTCTTAGTTTAAAAGTTAAACATACTGAACTGGCCACTTCGTCCTGTTCACAATTTGTCACATTAGACAGTTGCTGATGTATATATACAAGTAGGTATGCAATCAGAGGGGGTTTTGATACCCT
>NZ_JBNRJY010000285.1:0-745 GCF_059414725.1 Wolbachia endosymbiont of Tuta absoluta | reverse complement strand
GATGACTCGTGTCGGGCAACACGTCTGCTCGCGCTCGGCAACCTGCGGCGCGCCGACACCGCCGAGCTGCTCGTGGCGCACGCGACCAAGGGGACGCAACATGTGGCCTTAGCCGCGCTCACAGCACTGGGTAACTATACAGGGTGTGAGCGACAGCCCTCCGACTACTGAAACGGTGCATACAGAAAAAAAAACAAATTTCCATACAAAATCACAATTAGCTGACTGCATTTACAATTTTTAATTCAATTTTTATTTTGTGTGCGTAGCAACACGTTTGTTTCAAACATTTGAGCGCCAGTTTCCGAGATGTGCTTTTGTCGTGCACACCTTTTACTTGCATTCTGAGTCATAATAGTAGTTTATGCAACTGTTATACAATAGGGGTCATAAGAATGCGAGTGTCTGTTTATCACACGACGCGTAGCCGAGTGTAATAATAGTCCCTTCAGCCGGGTGTACCTAAAGCGTACTATGACTATGTCGCGTTACGACTAGGCAAAACGCGAAGTAGGTATAAAGAGAGTTAGCCTTATAAAGAGTTAGGACTATTGCGATTAAGGTCAGCAGCTCAAATGGCAGAATAATACATAGACCTACTGAGTTTTAATCTCGAAGTAGCGCACCTAATGTAAAATATAATGATTTTAAAGCTTGTTGTAGTGAGTAGCTTCTCTAATTGTAAAAAACGAAGGAGAAGCCTACTTTTTCTACAAAGAAAGAATTTTCTTTATATCACCTTTGC
>NZ_JBNRJY010000284.1:0-1027 GCF_059414725.1 Wolbachia endosymbiont of Tuta absoluta | reverse complement strand
GGAAATATTGATAACAGGATTAAAAATGATAGATATCCTGCGTGCTCCACTCCATCATTATAAATTGTGTCAATTAAAGCACGATAAAGGCAATAAACGATACTATAAAATTTCTGTAGCACTTGTAATATAAATAAACTTAGGTTAAAAAAAACACTTAGCACACGCACTATCTCGCAAACGATCGATCCGGTTTTGACTGCCTAAAACCGCTTTAACACTGAGCCTGGTTAAGCGTACATTGCTGGTTATCTTGAGTTTATTGTAATGACGCCCATATAATGACCAGCTATGTATGCCAAATCAGGCTCTTTCTGCAGGGTAGTGTAATATCAACTTAAATCTGAATTCAAAGCAGGTTCTTGAGGGATTAGATTTTTCGGTCTTTAGTTTATTTTTCATCTAAAGAGGGGGTAAGAAAGCATTGAAGCTTAGTTTTTAATCATTGTAACACTTTAGAAATTGAAGATTGCTGAAACCATACCCATTGATATGATAGCCAAAGTAAAGACAGCGAAATTATATGTTGCTACATACTGCTCTGCCATCTGAGCTACCGACGCCGCGACTAACACTTCCAAATTTTCAATCTCTTGGTACTCGTCTCAAAGCGACGTACACGCGGCGGGCGCTAAAAATTTTAACAATTTCATACAATTTTATCAATATCCGTTTTACGGTCGTTAACGCTCTGCCTACCCCGTAAGGGATACAGGCGTGATTAATGTATGTATTAACTTGCTGTCTGAAATGGTATGTTTACTTTCAGGAATGGGTGTAGGCGCGGACGCTGGCTTGGAGAAGCTCGGCATATTCGTGAAGACGATCGATCACACTTAAGACAACAAACTTTCATACAAACTATTAACCCCCTTTTCATCCCTTGGGGGTTGGGGATTAAAAAAAACGGAATTTTATCTATAATAGTTGCTTTATTACATAAAACACTTCATGTCTAAGTTTTAACTCTCTAGCTTCAGTAGTTTAGCATTTATACTATCACGAAAACAGAGAAAAAATAATATTT
>NZ_JBNRJY010000283.1:0-404 GCF_059414725.1 Wolbachia endosymbiont of Tuta absoluta | reverse complement strand
ATTGGCATCGACATACAAAGTGGAAAAACAGTTTGGACATCTGATTTTATAGAGAATGTGCAATTGTTTGTTCCAATTATGTATGCCCATACGCTTTGGGTAACAAGTAATAAAGGTTCAATATTTGTTTTTCCTGGATCGATCCTTTTATTATGTTGTTGCCTAAAATATTCTGTTTTTAGCTCTCACCGCATATGGACTTGACGAATGCGTTTATGACTTACACATTCGTCGGCTCCCTTTTCTATCTTCTGGCTCTGAATCTTTGGAATGCTGGTGAAATCACGTATCAGGTCAGAGCTTTTATACTTATCTTATATACATTATCGTCATATCAGCCTATAGTAGTCCACTGCTGGACGTAGTACGTCATACGCCCCAGGGTACGCCATAGGCGCAATATC
>NZ_JBNRJY010000282.1:0-1092 GCF_059414725.1 Wolbachia endosymbiont of Tuta absoluta | reverse complement strand
CTGGATTCCAGCAGGCTTTGTTGCACCACTCAAGGAAAGAACAGGCAGTTACTGATGGAATTTGTTATAAAATAGATATTTAGCCGACAAAGGAAAAATATGCCAATAAGAATGAAAGTCAGTAACTGCAATGAATATAACAAATTTCTTCAAGAAAGGGGAAATGTTTTTCATTATATCAACGATGCCATTGAAAATTGGTACGAAAATAGTCCAAAAGTAGCAGGTGGCAACAATGTCTACAGCGACAAAGTAGTGATTCTAATTCACATAATAACCTATCTATTCAGGATTGGTCTTAGGCAAACAGTGGGATTTATAGAGAAATATCTTGAGCAAATAGGGAAAATTTTGCAAATTATCAGCTATTCGCAGGCTTCAAGAAGGTTTAAAAAGCTTAATATCAAAATCAACGACTGCAGAGTTGATAAGAACGATATGGAAGATATTGAAATTGCTATAGATAGTACAGGTATCAGCATCTACAATAATATTCCAGGCCATAGTAAGGCAAATGGTACAGATAGAAAGTATCGCCGCTATGAGCAAACAAGATGTAATGCTAGAGATAGGTAGTAAAAAAGTTATAGCTGCAAAATACAGTAGTGGAGTTTATTCCGACCACTATGGAGCCTGTGATCTTATTGAAAGAGTGGATACCAAGTATAACATAAGCACGATATATGCAGATAGATCGAAAGAAGTTATACAAACTGTGCGATGAGCTTGACATAAAGACAAGGATTCCTCCGCAAAATAATGCAGTAGAGCATCCAAAGTTGGATTATATGAATGAGAGAAATTCTACAATCAAGCTCATAAAGTCATATGATGAAGATGGTATGAAGAGGTGGAAAAAAGAGATAAATTATTGGAAGAGATCTTATATAGAAAGTTTTTTCTCGCGACTGAAGCAAATATTTGGATTTAGTTTTAGGAATAAATCTGAGATTAATCGTGAGAAGGAACTGCTACTCAAGTGTTATTTGCTTAACAAATTTACTGAAATAGGCATGGCTAAGTTTGATATAGCTTCATGAATTTATTATACATTACCCACTATCCGAAGAGCTGTGCAACAAAGCCCACTGG
>NZ_JBNRJY010000281.1:0-1258 GCF_059414725.1 Wolbachia endosymbiont of Tuta absoluta | reverse complement strand
TGTACCTAAACATAGATTAACTACGCTCATACTAAGCCTTGCGTACGAAGGCGCGGGCGATGGCTGGTTCGCTTCGCTTGCACACATGCACCAAAGACATTGTAGGTAAAAAGATTTATATAAACCAAATTACTATTGATGGCAATGACCGCACTTTAGATAAAGTAATTAGAAGAAAACTTAGCATGGCAGAAGGTGACGCATATAACACATCTGAGATCGATCCCCCGTGGACTTGACTGACTTGCTGATGTTTATAATTTTCTTCGTCTGCTATTCGCGGAACGCTAACCCTCGCGATACATTACAAGATGAAACGAGATTAGACGTCTGAATTTCGTAAATGTTTTTGATGAGTAATGGTAAAGACGGAAATGTGGACGTTAATCCGTACGGTTCGATTGGTGTGCGTAATGGTCGGTAGCTGTCGAGTGGCGGTCGACGGTGTAGTCGGAGAGTAAGCTTCGTCAAAGGGTGTAAGGTTTGATGACTGACGGTTTTTTTTTTCATAAGGTGGCGACAAAAAGAAGGGGCCTACACTCAGCAGTGGGAAGGTGTGGTCTGATATGATGATGATGAAGGTGAATTGCATACGCACTAGACACTATTGCGGTTCGTGGCCACAACTATACAAATGAAACCCTGTGACAGTCGCCAATTGATTCAGTCTGATCCGTTGTTCCCAGAACAACTCTTAAGCCCAGGCGCGCTCCAAGTGCGTGATTGAACTGGTTGTTGAAACAACTTTGCAAATACTTTTACCACGGCGATTTGAAGGACCTGGCGCGAAAATCAAAGAGTACAACAAAAAACACGTCTCTTGATGCAGTGACATGTGCCATGATATCCGGTTTTTGTATATCATCTCAGTACCATAACCTCTTTCAAATGATATCAGGCACCACTATCAAGACTGATAATCTAAAAAACTAATACGTAGCATGTTTTATTGCCTGTCAATTCGTATGCTCACTGAAGTAGTCAGCTCTGCGGCTATAACGGTCCGTAGGATGTCAAGTGGCGATCGATCAGTGCGTTCTGCGAGTCATGACCTATGGAGCCGAGACGTGGAACCTGACAGTATAACTGGCCCACCGGTTACATGTCACTCAGAGAGCTATGGAAAGTCTATGCTCGGTATCTCTATAATGGATAAAATCCGGCATTCCGGATTACCGGCACAGAAATATCCGCAAAAAGACCAAAGTAACGGGCATAGTCTGGAAGTGTAGCAAACTGAAGTGGCAGTGGGCTGGGC
>NZ_JBNRJY010000280.1:0-1025 GCF_059414725.1 Wolbachia endosymbiont of Tuta absoluta | reverse complement strand
GAAATATATTTAGCAAAGAATATGAATGTCTTCATTACCGCTGTCCCAACGCTAACACGGAGAGTCTTCTGGATACTCTTGAAAACCTAACAAAAGGATATACCATGAACGACTTTTGCGTACTGTTTGTCAGTGAAAATTCATTTGTCATTTTCATGTAACACAAATATATGAAGAACTTGCGGCGAAAATTAAAACAAGAATGATAAAGATCGATCAGCTCCGCTTGGTCGGAACTATTTCACCCCATTCCCAGGTTAAAACGGACGAATAGGCTGACTATACAGTATACATACTTGCCTACAAGCCTTTATCGGCTCTGTCGAAGAATGTTGTAACTTCGACTGCTTTTCGCCTTTAGCTGTTTCAGTTTAGTTTTCACATGCCACATCTTTACTTTTTGCCTTCCAGTCTATGATGCAAGGCGAACATTTCTAAGCTAAGGCGACAAACCGGCGCCGCCATAGGCGCCACTGTTGACCTTCTATAGAGGGGTGATAGTGATAGTGGAAAAGGCGATGGAAATTAGTAGACAACATTGTTTCAAATTTAGATAGGTATGGATGTATCTATCTACCTTTAGCATCAGATCGAGCATAGATAATTGTAAACAAGTAGAAACGCCGTGCGGTGCCTGCTTAGAATAGCAGTAACTTCATTTTTACTTGTGGGTGTATGTCGTAAAATGTAGCAAAAAGATAAATGCAGCGAATTAGCTACATTGATTTACCTAAGGTAACAGTGAAAAAACGCTTCCCGTCTTAGATATGCAGTTTACCTAAATGTAAGAATATCACACGATAAATAAATATGTGGGTCGCTATCGAAAGAGGACATTGTATTTTATAACCCGAAAATCGATTTCCGTATCTATTAAAATATGCTCGAAGAGAAAATTTTACCAGTTGCTCTAAAAATACATCTATATTCCCGGATCGATCTTTTTAACTAAGATTTCGTTACCAGAAGTATACACTATTAGCTCATCTCCTTCTACTATTTCCCCAGATAAAACTAACTTAGCT
>NZ_JBNRJY010000279.1:0-357 GCF_059414725.1 Wolbachia endosymbiont of Tuta absoluta | reverse complement strand
AGGCCTATGTCTTGCCGTGTGAATCCAGCTTAGAATAACATCACCCTATTTCTACTCGGGGGTGGCGTAAAAAGCAACTAAGTAATAAATTCATCCAGGAAATAGATAGCAGCGTTCCCTGTGAATGCAAAATCTCGCACTGCGCTCGCCAATCCGCTTGCGACGTGTGATAATTATGGCAATACCCCCAAATAGCGGGAGGCCCTTGCCCAGTAAATACAACTATAATTCAAAATAAAATTTGATTTAAAGGATAAAATTGAATTCCTTGAATTTTTTTGTTAAAAGTAAAGGGTAAAATAATTAAAATTAAAATTGTCTAATTCCAAGCCAAACTCCCGCAGTGGAAGCGATTTA
>NZ_JBNRJY010000278.1:0-6763 GCF_059414725.1 Wolbachia endosymbiont of Tuta absoluta | reverse complement strand
AATGTAAATCGGCATTGTAATAATGTGCTAACGCTTATTTAAAGCGCGTTTTGGCTGAATGTAGAAAAAATAAAAAAGACATGCAGCCGCTATAATTTTATGTAATCTGCCAATATATACCTGAGTTTTTTACTGAATTTTTGTTGTTAAATCTGCAGAGATTAAAAATAAGGATAAATACTCTTATTGTCATGATAAGAAGACTGATGAGGTTTGTCAAGTTGACTCTATTGCATATCCTTATAAGTAAATTAATGTTATCCTTAACTATTGCTAATCTAAAATTTTTTATGTTCATACACTTACGTGTTCATAGCGTTTATTCTCTGCTTGAGAGTTCGGTTAAAATTGAGGAGCTGATTGGTCTTTGTTTGCAGAACAAAATGCCGGCAGTTGCAGTTACTGATTCAGGCAACTTATTTGGCTCACTTGAATTTGCAGAATATGCAGCAAATAAGGGAATACAGCTAATAGTAGGATGCAATATTATCGTTCGACACTTAGAACAAAATTTATCAATACTCCTACTTGCAAAAAATGAACAAGGGTACACTAATTTAGTCACTTTGGTGAGTGAGTCTTTTAAAAAGCGCAAAAATAGCAGCGATATTCCCTACGTTGATTTTGATGAGCTATTAAGTTTTAATACAGGTCTAATCGCCTTAACTGGTGGATGTTTGGCTCAACTGTTATTGGAGCAAGACAAAGAAACGGTTGAAAAACTGCTTTCAGCATTCGATGGTCATTTATATGTTGAATTGCAGCGTCATGGGCTGAATAAAGAGCTAGAGCTTGAAGAAGCTTTAATAGATTTTGCTTATCAGCGCAATATACCACTAGTGGCAACGAATGATGTGTTTTTTTCAAATAGATCTGATTATGAAGCTTATGATATATTAACGTGCATATCGGAGGGCAGTTATGCCCTGGAGAATAACAGAAAGAAGTTAACTACCGAGCATTACTTCAAATCTGTGGCAGAAATGGAGGAACTGTTCAGCGACATTCCCGAAGCAATTTATAACACTTTAGTGATAGCTAAGCGGTGCTCTTACATGCCAAGAAGCAGGCAGCCTATCTTGCCTAAATTTCCTTGTCGAGAAAATAAAACTGAGAATGAAGAACTGAGGGAGCAGGCAGTTGCAGGATTAGAATTCCGCATTGCAAATGAAACGGACATAGACCTTAAACAATACTACGATCGGCTGAATTACGAACTAAGCGTAATAACTTCGATGAACTACGCTGGCTACTTTTTGATAGTTTCTGATTTTATTCGTTGGAGCAAAGCAAATGGCATTCCAGTTGGACCGGGAAGAGGTTCTGGTGCTGGATCAATTGTTGCTTGGAGCTTGCAGATTACAGATCTTGATCCAATAAAATTTGGTCTGATCTTTGAAAGATTTTTAAATCCTGATCGTGTATCGATGCCTGACTTTGATATCGATTTCTGCCAAGAGAAAAGGGACCTGGTTATTGATTATGTTCAGAAAAAGTACGGTTATGTTGCTCAAATAATCACTTTTGGAAAATTGCAAGCAAGGGCAGTATTGCGTGATGTTGGTAGAGTATTGCAAATGCCTTACTCTCAAGTGGATAAAATATCTAAAATGGTTCCATTTAATCCAGTAAATCCTGTAACTTTATCGCAAGCGATAGAGTTTGATCAAAATCTTCAGAAAGAAAGGGATAGTGATGAAGTAATTGCCAAACTTCTTGATATATCTCTAAAGCTCGAAGGAATATATCGTCACGTTTCAACTCATGCTGCTGGAATTGTAATATGCGATCAAAAATTAGAAAATTTTGTTCCCGTCTATTATGATCCAAATTCGGCTCTGCCAATCACTCAATACAGCATGAAATATGTAGAGAAAGCTGGGTTAATAAAATTTGATTTTCTTGGACTTGGTACGCTAACACTAATAGATCATGTATGTCGTTTAATTAATCGTGATAAAAAAAAATTTGATATTTCCTCAGTTTCTTTGATTGATCAAAGAACCTATGAAATGCTCTCAAGAGGTGATTCAATCGGAGTGTTTCAGCTTGAAAGTTCGGGAATGAGAGAAGCTTTAATAAAACTAAAGCCAGACTGCATTGAAGATATCATCGCTTTAATTTCTCTTTATCGCCCAGGGCCTATGGATAACATTCCAACTTATGTTGCAAGAAAGCATGGACTTGAAAAGCCAGATTACATTCATCCATTGCTTGAGGAGGTGTTAAAAGAAACATTCGGAGTAATAATCTACCAAGAACAGGTAATGGAAATAGCGCGTATTCTCTCTGGATATAGCTTAGCAGAGGCGGATTTACTCAGACGTGCCATGGGTAAGAAAATTAAGGCAGAGATGGATAAACAACGTGAACTTTTTGTTCAAGGAGCAACAAAAAACGGTGTTGATTACGACAGGGCAAGTTATATTTTTGATCTTGTTGCAAAATTTGCTGGTTATGGATTTAATAAATCCCACGCTGCAGCATATGCGATTATATCTTACCAAACAGCTTACCTTAAGGCTAACTACCCGCTAGAATTTTTTACGGCCTTGATGAATCTCAACATTGATGATAGAGACAAACTGAATTTGTTTTATCATGCTGCAAAATTCAGTGGAGTTGCTGTTCTTTCGCCTGATATCAGCAAATCTAAGGCTGAATTTTCAATAGAGGGTGAGCACATACGCTACGGAATTGCTGCTTTGCGTAATGTTGGTTTTGCTATAGCAGAAGGAATAGTAAATGCACGCTCAAGTTCTTATAAGGACATATGGGAATTCATTCAAAATTTGGGGCATATAATAAATAAAAGGGCATTAGAAAGTTTAATTAAATCTGGAACATTCGATAGTGTGCACAAAAATAGAAAGCAGTTATACGAGTCAATAGACACATTGATTTACTTTGCAAATAAAAATAGGCAGTCAAATCAAGCTGCTTTATTTGGTAATCTTGATATTCTGAAGCCAAAACTTGAGAACGTGGAAGATTTTAATGAAGAGGAAAAATTAGAGCATGAGTTATTTTCATTGGGATTTTACTTAACTAATCATCCACTTGAAAAGTTTAGAACTCTCTTGAAAAAATTAAATATTGGGTTTATCGGAGAGAGTAAAACGATAAAAACTGCTGGTGTAATATTAAATGTGCGTATGAGAACCTCAGAACGTGGAAGATTTGTTATACTAACACTTTCTGATCCCCACAATGTTTCTGAAATAGCATTCTACAATAATGAAATAATAGAAGAAAAAAGGAATCTATTTTCACCTGGAGCATTTGTGATAATTGATCTTGAAATTTCAGAAAACACAACGAGACTATCAGGAAAGGACATATCTGAATTTACAGAAAAGGTTACTTCTCTAATGAAAGGATTAGTTTTAACTGCTGTATGTTCAGACTCGCAAAAAGTTGCTGAGGAGTTGAATGCAGTGTTGAAAAATGGAGGCAAAACCAAAATAATGCTAAAGTTTCTTCTCGAAAAACATAAAGTCAGCATCTTGTTGCCAGGTACATATTCAATCACCCCCAAAGCTATTTATGAAATATCTCACTTAAGTTGGATTGAAGACGTAGAAATTAATACAAATAACTTGCTTATATAAAAAAGTTTTATATAATTAAAGTGTTTAATTGATATTAAAGGAAGATATAGTGAATCTCTATGAATTTACTTTTATAGCACAACCGAACTTATTGCAGCAAGAAGTAGAAGAAATGGTCCAAGAATTGGCTATTTTGTTGAAAAATATTAAAGCAGATGTTATTTCTCAGGAGGTTAAAGGTCTCATAGAAAGAGAACATAGCACAGTTATAAAACAAGAGCTAGAGGCAAGTACCGAAAGCATTAAAAAAAGTCTGATTGTTTACTCTGATTTTTTGGAAACTCTGACAAAAATTTTGTGGGTTGAATTGGAAGAAGATTTTTCAAATTTAAAAGAAATAAAGTCAAGAATCGATAAAGAATTGAAAAATGAACTAAGTGATACGGGAATAAAACAAAATTTTATGGACCTTCCAGGAGCTAACACTAAAAGTGCATTTATCTATAATGTAGTAAATGCTTTTAAGGAAAATATTTCACAACATCTAATAAAGCCCCTTCAAGAGGTTTTAAAAAGTTTTAAAATAGTAGACTCAAATCAATTGAATAAAACGCTGGAAGTGCTTTTGAAAAATATTGAAGCTTCAGGATTGATAAAATATGAATATTGGGGTCTATTGGATTTTGCATACCCAATAAATAAGATGAAAAGTGGTCATTACTGTATGATGTGTATAAGTTTTACTTCAAGCATTATGGATGAATTTGAGCGTAGAGTAAAACTGAATGAGAATATTATTCGCCACTTGTCTGTACGGGTTAATGAGTTTTTTAAAGGTAAATCTTACATGATGGATAAACAAATTGAGGAGAAAAGTGCATAATGATGAAAAGACGAAATAGTTTTAATAATTCTTACGTGTCTGTAAATAACAGAACTGGCTTTAGGCGTCCTAAGGTCTGTCCTCTTGCTGCATCTAAAGATGAGGACATAGACTATAAGAATATAGATTTATTGTCCAAATTCACCTCTGACTATGGTAGAATATTACCTAGAAGGTTAACAGGTGTGTGCGCAAGAAAACAAAGAAAGTTGCGCTTAGCAATTATAAGAGCACGCTTTTTAGCTCTTGCTCCTTACTGTACTAAAAAAGTTAGGTAATTTATGTTAATAATTTTAAAGGAAAATATAACAACTTTAGGTAAGCTTGGTGAAGTTGTCAAAGTTAAGCCAGGTTATGCACGTAATTTTCTTTTTCCACAAAAAAAGGCGATGAAAGCCACTAAGGAAAATTTAATAAAGTTAGAGGAACAGCGTTTATTATTGGAAGAAGAAAATACCAAAAAATTAAATGCAGCAAAAGTGCTTGCATCATCACTGCATGATAAATTTATTATATTAATAAAGCAAGCTTCAGAGGATGGAAAGATTTTTGGCTCTGTAACCACACGTGAAATTGCAAAAACTTTATTACAAGAAGGATATGATATAAGTCATCATAGTTTATCTTTGGGTGGAATAAGCATCAAAAATTTGGGCGAGTATCAAGTGAATATAGAATTACATAGTAAAGTGATAGTGCCAATTACTATATACGTTGTCAGATCTGAGAAAGATGCACATGAATTAAGGCAAGCAAAGTTGCAAAATCAGAAATCTGAGCAACAAGAGGCAGAGCAAGATGCGAGTAAAGAAGCTGCTGATGCTGATGATAGCTGATCAAAGATGATCCCTTGTTATAGTCGTAAAGAAATGTCTTCCATTGCTAGGCTGGTATCATCCCAGTGCTCCCCTCATGTCATTCCAGTGCATGACACTGGAATGACACCATTATTGGAATAAATCAAAAATGATTCCACGCTATAGCCGCAAAGAAATCTCTTCTATTTGGGAAGAAAAAAATAAGTTCAACATATGGCTCAAAATAGAAAAATTAGCATGTGAAGCTCAAGCAAAATTAAAAGTTATTCCAAATGATGTTGCTGAAAAGCTCTCTGGTGCTATTGAATTTGATATTGAGCGTATTAACGAAATTGAATCCATTGTAAAACATGATGTTATAGCCTTTTTGACATATATTGCTGAAAAAGCGGGAGTTGATGTTCGTTATCTCCATTACGGAATGACAAGTTCTGATGTTTTAGATACATGCTTTGCAGTGCAGTTGAAAGAGTCATGTGATATTTTACTCAAGAATCTAAAAAATTTACTTATAGTATTGAAAAAAAAAGCTGAGGACTATAAAGATATTGTTTGTGTTGGGCGCAGTCATGGAATGCATGCAGAACCAATAACTCTTGGATTAAAATTTGCTAGATTTTATGCTGAATTTAAACGCAATTATCAGAGATTAATTAGCGCGCAAAAAGAGATCTCAATTTGTAAAATATCAGGTGCAGTAGGTAATTTTACAAATATTAATCCATTTGTTGAAGAGTATGTAGCGAAAGAAATGGGACTCATACCTGAAACCATATCGTCTCAAGTCATCCCTCGTGATAGACATGCCATGTTCTTTTCAATTTTGGGAGTAATTGCAAGCTCAATAGAAAATATTGCAATTGAGATTCGTCATTTGCAAAGAACTGAAGTCGGCGAAATCTCTGAATATTTTTCCACTGGACAGAAGGGAAGTTCTGCTATGCCGCATAAGTGTAATCCTATTTTAAGTGAGAATTTGACTGGGCTCTCACGCTTAGTACGCAGCTACGTTTTTCCTGCATTAGAAAATGTTGCATTATGGCACGAACGAGATATATCGCACTCGTCTGTGGAAAGGTGCATTGCTCCTGATGCTTGTATAGCAATGGATTTTGCTTTAGTACGATTAACAGATTTGATAGATAAATTGGTGATCAATAAGGAAAATATTGAAAAGAACTTAAATTCTTCAAAAGGCTTGGTTTTTTCACAACGAGTATTACTCGAGTTGGTAAATAGTGGTTTGGCGAGGGAAGAGGCGTATAAAATTGTTCAGAGCAATGCAATGAAAGTGAAACAAAACAATAGTGATTTTCTGGCCGAACTGAAACAAGATAAATCCTTACTTGAAGTTATTAACTCTAAAAAACTTGAATCTTTGTTTGATTTGAAGTATTATACGAAGCATGTAGATCATATATATAGCAAGGTTTTTAATGAGGCTGAGTAGCTCAGTGGTAGAGCAGGAGGATCGATCTTTAACATATATTTCTAAATCATGAGTATTATCT
>NZ_JBNRJY010000277.1:0-452 GCF_059414725.1 Wolbachia endosymbiont of Tuta absoluta | reverse complement strand
AGCCGTGGCGAAAATGTCATATCCCTACCAAGTCGCGGCGAGTAGTACAGTTGCCTGCCAAGTCTTGGCGAGTATTTTGATCGATCGGCGGTTTGACGACCGATGTGGCGCAGTGGTAGTGCAACTGCCTGCGACGCAAAGTTTCCGGATTCGGTTCTCACTAAATTCATATTTATTATTTTGTGAATATTTTCACAGTCTGGTAAGGCCATTGCAGGCTAAACCACCTGATTGTCCGAAAAGAAAGATGGTTCCGTGGCAATCGGTCTCGGTTGCTGTCTATGATTACTAAGTCGGTGTTCTTTACACAACCATTCTTTAATTTTTTTTTATTTCACTTTATGCACAAAAATGTACACGGGCGGACCGCCAAAGTCAACCATGTCAGAGGCCTACTAGTGTTAGGCGGTTGAAAAACTCTGACACCAGGGTTCATCGGCTCGGACGACTCG
>NZ_JBNRJY010000276.1:0-1689 GCF_059414725.1 Wolbachia endosymbiont of Tuta absoluta | reverse complement strand
ACTCGTTAGCTTGTCCAAACAGACGCGGAGTAACCAAACTGGACAGTATAATTGGCAACAGCGGTATATACTAGAGTATCTACTATAATATATACCCTCATATTGGTCTTTCTTTCTTCTTTATCGTGAGTGACACCGAGTCCGAGTAGTGTCAAGAGTTTTTCAACTGCCTACTTCTAGTAGTAGGTCTTTCGACATGGTTGCGTAACCGCCGTCAAAGTAATCATAGACAGCAACTGGGACCGACGGCTTAACGTGCCCTCCAAAGCAAGGAACTATCATTCTTAAGAACGATCGATCCCTTAAAGGGGTAAGATGATGTGCAGCTGGTTATACAAAAATGTGTCGGGAGCGCGAGCAAGTGAAAATTAAAGTATTGTTCACAATTGGCTACAGAGAATATTTCACTTATTTATCAGAAAAGTTTTCAGCACATATATACTCATATTGCGCCTTTATCCCTTGGATAGACAACGCGGTAAAATACGGTCGCTGTCGCCACGTCTGGAAAATATTTGAGAGCCGTTTCAGAAAAATCGTGTTTGAAAATAGTGACGGGTTGTCAGCCTGTTGCCTAAAATTGTAATACACATGAAGCCTTCGAGTCCCTTAGTCACCTTTTAAATTGTTTAAAAAATATAGTTATTTAGGAATAATATATTTTTATAGGAAAATACCTTTATATTACTTACACAAACTTTAAGAATTAAAACCATAATCCAATAAAAGAAACTGAAACCTAAATATTTTCAAATTATTATATATGTTTGCAAAATATCTGCAAATAATAAGGGCATGCATAATGTGACAATAATAAAATCAAAATAATAGGATTTTGTTAGTGTTTAAATGGTCGAGAATAAACTGGAGACGACATGCTGTAGAGACGCATTCCTGAGATAAAAGGCTTTGACAGACGGACAACAAAATGTTCCTATATATAAGGGTTCCATCATTTTCCTTTTGTACGGAAATCTAAAAACGAGTAAAATTTTTATAGTCAGGTATAGGTTTAAAATCCCCGGGGCTAAAACCGCTGAGTCCATTCTAAAAAGTATAAGTTGATTCCTGCGGTAGATAAATGTGCTGCTGATAGTACAAAAGACTTTCTTACTCCGACTTCTGTAAGTTAAGTACCTGAAATATAGAGACGTAATTTTTATTCACTCAAAGAACAGGCTGGCACAACCTCGCATGTATCCTACCTAAAGGCATCTTACAAATTTCTAATGTGGCTTCTGAATTGCGGTTTTCTTTTCATCTTTGATATGTGCGTGGGTGTAATATAATAAAGAGGAAAATACCCAACGTCTCTCGTTAACAGTAACTTTTATGGAAGTCGTAAATCTTGCTTAGAATTCAATTTCAACGGTACGTAGTCAAGTTGAGTATTTCATAATTTTATTCACAAAGCTTGTGAGTAAGTATCAATATTCACATAACAGAAAGTTGGTCGTTGGACTAACATTGAAAGCCAAATCCTTCTGTAGCTTTTTTTCTGGAATTTCGACCTTGGAGTTCCGGTCCCATTCGCCCAATGGCAATAATATTTGTGAATTTGTAGCATGCCCACAATGAGGTTGATCGATCATCTTTACGGCTTTGCTTATCGTTGGTTAATTCCTTAACAGACTTCCTAATGCCGCTAAGTCCCAAAGTGAATATCAGACAGACCACTCCTGTTATAGC
>NZ_JBNRJY010000275.1:0-16243 GCF_059414725.1 Wolbachia endosymbiont of Tuta absoluta | reverse complement strand
TATCAGAACAACAGAGACAATTCATAAAGCAATGTAAACTTTCTAAGTACTAACTCTAAAACTATTGTAAAACAGAAAAAAGCATTCATTTAAAAGAAAAATAACAGCTCCATATACTATTGAAGTGATAATACTTATAATGTTAGATGTGACACCAAATCTAATTTGAAATATAACTTATTTACTCAGCTTCTTTTGAAACTACTGTGAACATAATATCTATAGATAAAACATTGCATTACCACGCCACTAACGAGTAGCAGAATGACAAGTTTTTCAAACTAGTCCGGTATAAAAATCTCAGTCAGTTTAGCTACAGCTGTATGCTTTTAACTCTCCCAAAAAGAAAATTAACCATGTGAAATTCTTGTTGATATGACTTAATGAATAATTATTTTAGGTTACTAAGTTATTTAAGAAACTTTGATAATATTTAGCCCACTTACTTTTCTATTTTCCATGTCACGATGAGCCTCTATTATTTCATCAAATTTATATTTTTTATTAATTCGTACAATTAAAAGTTTTTTTCTTATCATTTCAAAAATTTCCATTGCAGTAAGCACTAACGTAAGTCTATTGTGCTTGTAGTGATATATCGAAGTTCCAGCTGCAAATAACGAACGCGAACTAAGTAAAGAGAAATTAATAGGAGCATTACCTGATATCTGCCCATAGGAAACATATATGCCAAACTTACCTAAAGATTCAAAAGAGAGCTTGCTTGTAGCGTAACCTATAGGGTCATACACCGCACCTACTCCTCTATTTTTCGTAATCTCCATGATTTTAGAAACGAAGTCTTTATCATTGTAGTTTATTGCGTATGTGCAGCCACTTTGTAAAGCTATCTTCATTTTTTCGTCAGAGCTTATAGAACCTATCACTACACCTTTTTTATCCTTTGCCCATTGGCATATTATTTGCCCCAAACCACCATTAGCTCCATGAACTAGTACAAAAGCACCAGGCCTGATTCTATAAGATTGATTAACTAAATAGTGAGCTGTCATACCTTTAAACAATACTGCAGCAGCAACTTCATCAGGTATATCATTCGGAATTTTTATCAAATATTTCTGGTGTACAATGCGCTTTTCACAATATGCCCCTGGAGGAGCTGTGCAATATCCAACTCTATCTCCAACATTAAGTCCATCACTAATTTTTTTACCAAGCTTTTCAACAACTCCTACTGCCTCTACTCCAAGTACTGATGGCAGATCTTTAATTTTGCGTGTACCTTTTCTGTGTTCTAAATCATAACGATTTAAGCCGATAGTTGTATGACGTATTAAGACTTCCTCATCTTTTGGCTCACCTATGCTCTTATCTACAAATTCTAATACTTCTGGCCCCCCAGTTTTTTTAATTTGTATAGCTCTAACCATGATAAATGTAAGACAAAAACTTTAATTATGTTATCTAGCAATTAATATTTTGCAAAATGTTATTTAGAGTTTATACACTACATAAGCGTATTGTTAATAGTTTTGAGGCACAAATTATGACAAACAGAGAAACTTGGCTTTATGGTGTTTTATTCAATGTGTTGTGTGAAGTGGATGAAGATGACGATTTAGATACCAATAATAAAAATAAAAGAAAGGTTAAAATGTAAAATGCAAAAATCAGATAAAAAAGGAGACTATTGTAAATATTTATATACTTCTTGGGAAAAAAAGGATTTGATATTAATCACAGATTTGACTTGAAAGATTATGATGGCTTTCCAATAGATAGTCTTTTTTCCATCGCCATTAACTATAAACCGTACACTTTAACAAATCTAGCGCAAGTTTTAATAAAAGCAGGAGCTAATGTGCAAAACGAAAAAGGATATTTACATACCTGTGTTTTGACCCATTCTCCGGACATATTAAAGGCTCTCATAAAAGCGGGAGTGAATGATAGCCCAGATGAAAACTACAATGGAAACACTGCTTTAGAGTGTGTTGCTGAATTATATTGTAAGGATAAGTCAATTGAACGCAAAAATTGCTGTGAGATTCTAATTAAGCATACATTAGAAAAAAATCCCAACATAGAAATACCAGATTCTGTAAAAAATAATAAGGAGTTGGCTCAATGTTGGAATGCTTGTGAAGCAAATAATGAAGGATGGGAATTAGCAACAACGAACACTGAAACACAAGTAGTCAGTGTGCAAAAAGCAAATAAGAGCTCCTGCTCAATTCAATAGATGTATCGTACAACCTTGTTCGGATTACAATAGGAAAAGGTTTGTTATTTAAGCTTAAAAAACGTATATGATAGTGTTATTTCACTTAAATCTTTTGTACTATTGTCACGCATTATTTCAGGGTCTACGTAAAAGGATACGGGCATAGCCGCTTTTTGTTTTGGTAGCAGCATTTGCTCTTCAAAACAAAAGCATGCAACTTTATTGAAATATTTACCTGCTTTAAAAGGTGTGACATTATACACTGCCATTCCAAAAGAAGGCTGATCAGATAAATTTTTTGCATAATAAAATACTAAACTTTGTTGCCCTATATTTGTATCGATGTAGTTAGTTTCTGATTTAAATTCCCAAGGCAGACCTGATATTATATCAGCATTAAGGTGAACCCTGATTTTTTGGTCAGTTGCATTTATTGTTGCATTAGTTACTTTTCTCGTTGTGCCACCATATCCAGTAGCTTTACAAAAGATGCTATACAACGGTACTGAAGCATATGCAAGACACAGCATCAATACCACTAAAGATATTAGGAGGAAAACTATAGAACTTTTATTGTTTCCCCTTAAAAAGGAAATCATCTAATCCTTATTGTTGAACAAGTTAAGTAACCTGAGTAAATTGAGGAATATATTGATGAAGTCAAAGTAAAGATTAGTTGCACCAAGTATTGCCAGCTTAGTAGTTGCAACTTCTGAGCCATCATTATATCTATAATAAACATCTTTGATTCTCTGAGCATCGTATGCGGTCATTAAAGTAAACACTATCACTGATACAAACGATATTGCAAAATAGAGAGGACTGCTTCCAAGAAACAGATTAACTATAGATGCAATGATTAACCCCCAGATTCCCATAATCAAAAAAGAACCCATGCTGGTAAGATCTTTTTTTGTAGTATTACCATATAAAGCCATAGAACCAAACATGATCGATGTAATGAAAAATGCTCTCGCTATATTTTCTGCAGTATAAATTATAAAAATATGAGATAAAGAAATTCCCATTAAAACTGAGAATAGAAAAAATACAGTAAGTGTTGACTGAGCACTTAGGTGTTGAAGCCTAAAAGACATATAAAACACCAATGCAACTGGAGATAGCATTACCACAAGCGATAGAACAGGATTGGAATAAATCACCTGGAAAAGACCAGAAAACACTGTTAAAAACGCAACAAGCCCTGTAACACCTAAAGCTAAAGCCATATAATTGTATACTTTAGTTAGGTAACTCCTGAGTCCAGCACTATAATAAACGCCCTGAGAGCGAATATCCTGTTCGTTTTTCATATAAGACATATGTAACTCCTTATTATCTCTTGATGATATATTATAATACAATACATCGTTTTTATCAAGTATAAAATGACATACTACAATTGAATGGTGTGGTATGCAATTAGAGAATTTCTTCCATAACTATAAGCAAATCGGTTTTCAGCAGCATTTAACTATTATAACAACCTCTGGCAATAGAAATTACTTTCACCATTCCCTCTATCATGATTTAAGGGGAATGGTGAAAGTAGTTTTTGCATTTACTAAAGCATTCTTCTTATAGATACTATACCAACAATCCACTATTTTTTCTATGTCTCGCGGTTTAACCTCCGGACCTATACTGATTCTAATTGAACATTCTGCTTGCTCTTTTGTTGCTCCCATTGCAAGCAAAACATGAGAAGGCCCAACTTTTCCAGAAGAGCATGCAGAACCATTGCTGACTGCAATATTATTTAAGTCAAAATGCATGAGCTGCAGATCATTCTTTACCCTCGGCATATAAATGAAACTTGTATTTGGCAATCTTTTAGAATTTCTGCCAAAGATCTTGATATCACTGACAAGACTTAATAACCCATACTCCAATTGATCACGTAGCTTCTCTACTTCATCCATCTTTGATAGAAGATCTGGAATGTTTTGCAATGCAGCAGAAAGACCTACTATTGCAATAATGTTTTCTGTACCACCACGCAATCCTTTTTCTTGCCCACCACCTATTATAGTAGGTTCTATTACAAGCTTTTTGTCAAATATTAAAACTCCACTACCTGCTATACCACCAAATTTGTGAGCAGATAAAGTAAGTAAATCCACTCCTAAATCTTCCATATTTACTTTGATTTTCCCAACACTTTGAGCAGCGTCAGTGTGACAGATTGCCCCGAATTTATGTGCCATTTTAGCTATTTCCTTAACAGGCTGGATAACTCCAGTTTCGTTATTAGCCATCATCACTGAAATTATTACTTTATTCCCTTCAAGTTCGCTTAGAATTTTTTCTAGCTCTAAAAAGTCAACAATACCCTCTTGATTAACGGGTATTATATGTGGATTATATGCAGAATTAAGAATTGAAGGATGCTCTGTAGCTGAAATTACATGCAGATAGCCTTTCATTCCTCTCATGACGAGGTTGTTTGCTTCAGTTGCACCAGACGTAAAAACTATTTCTTTATCATCTGGAATGCTAAGAGCATCACGTACGTTATCTCTTACCTCTTTAAGAATCTTCCTCGCTTCTTGTCCTCTTTTATGCAGCGATGATGGATTTAGTGTTTGTTTCGACAAAATCTCAAGTATACTTTTTTTTACATTTTTACTCACTGGAGCAGTTGCATTATAATCAGCATACACGCAACTACTTTCTTCCAGAGAGAATAAACTCACAGGCTTATTTGTCACTTACCATTAACCAATTATGTATGTTAACTTTAACACGATAAAAAATTTATTGCAAAAACAGTGAAATTAATACATAATTAATAAATAATTTACATTATCAAGCCCTGTCAAAACAGGTTTTTATTAGGAGCAATCATGGTAGAAGTCTTTTTAAATAATGCAACAAAAAAGATAGAAGGTAGATATCATCAAAGCAAAGATACCAATGCACCAGTTGTGCTAATTTTACATCATCACCCTCAATATGGTGGTAGTATGGATAGTAAGATTATACATACTATATATGAATCTTTTATCGATAATAACTTTTCTGCATTGACAATTAATTTTCGTGGTGTCGGAAAATCTACCGGAACTTTTGATAAGGGTATAGGAGAATTAACTGATGCTGCAGTAGCTATTGATTGGCTTCAGGAGCATAACTCTAACAACGTTCCAATTTGGATAGTCGGTTTTTCTTTTGGAGCATGGGTAGCTATGCAGTTGACAATGCGCCGTCCAGAGATAGTAAGTTTTGTTGCCCTTTCTCTTCCAGCAACTAAGTACGATTTCTCTTTTCTCTCTCCTTGCCCAGTTCCTGGACTTATAATACAAAGTAATAATGATACAATTTCAGAAGAAAGCGATGTAACAGAATTAGCACAAAGGTTAATAAATTCGGTAAAAAATAACCATATGGAATACCATATAGTAGACGATACTAACCACTTTTTAAGGGATAAAGAAGAGGAAGTAGCTCAAATTATAGATAATTATATAAAACTACGCTTAAACAGTGCAGTCACTTCCTCCAAAAAAGTTAAAAAAGAGATAAGGGTAAAAGAATATGCCTAACTTTACAAATGAGAGAAATGAACGTATTAATATAAATAAAAAAAGTCTTGTTATGTTTAGGCAATTATTATTTCTCGTTTTAGCAATGTTTATGCTGTCAGGATGCTTTCTAAGTAAACAGCGTAAGTTAAAGAGTCCGTGTATAAAAAATAATGAAAGCATTTCATGCGAATTATACTCCGTTAATGACCATTGGTTAAATAAGTACAAGTTATAGGTAGCTTTGTATTGTACTTGTTTCTTCCATTTACAGCTTTACTAATGATCGGTTTTTTAACTGAAAAATGTGATCTGCTTTTTCTGCAAGGATATAGTTGTGTGTTACTATAAGCATAGAGCTGTTATTTTCCTTTACATATGAATGTAACAGCAAAAATACATTCAAAGAATTTGTTGGGTCTAAATTTCCCGTTGGCTCATCTGCAAGTAAAAGCTTTGGAGAGTTTACAATGCTTCTTGCAATTGCAACCCTCTGCCTTTCTCCACCAGAAATTTCAGATACCATACTACTTGCTTTATTTTCCAGACCAAATTTTTCTAATATTGCTTGCGATTTTTTTTTTGCTTCAGCTTTGCTTCTTCTTGCAATAAGCTGAGGAAGCATAACGTTTTCCAACACTGATAACTCTTGTAATAAATAGTGAAATTGATAAACAAAGCTAAGAAAATTTCTTCTTACATGAGTTTTATATTTATTGCTGGCTTGCGTGCAATTTACTCCATCTACTGTCACTACACCTAAAGTTGGCTTATCCAATAGGCCTGCAATTTGCAATATAGTTGTTTTTCCTGATCCTGAACTGCCGATCAATGCAACTACTTGCCCTCTTGTAAGACTCAGATTGATATCTTCTACAATAGCAGGACTTTTTTTGAAGCTCTTACTCACAGAAGCTAG
The DNA here is from genome assembly GCF_059414725.1 of Wolbachia endosymbiont of Tuta absoluta. Classification (NCBI taxonomy): domain Bacteria; kingdom Pseudomonadati; phylum Pseudomonadota; class Alphaproteobacteria; order Rickettsiales; family Anaplasmataceae; genus Wolbachia; species Wolbachia endosymbiont of Tuta absoluta. Next base: position 9,615 of record NZ_JBNRJY010000275.1, on the reverse strand, counting down.
CTCTAGTGCTACATCACTGTCCATATTATAAAAAGATCCAGGAGGGAGAATTAGACCGAGAAACTGTTACCACACCCACATCGAGACTTAGCGAGAGCATTCTTGATTTGAAAACCAGAACCACTTAGATCTTCAGTATAATCTATAGTTGAATTATTTAAAAATTTCGCTGAACAATTATCAACCATTAACACAGGGTTTCCATTCTCATCATTAATTACTATATCTTTACCTTTTTCACTAAAACTGGAGTGGCTTCTATAATCCTCGCTATCTTCGTCATCGTCAAAATCGTCGTCTTCATCATCGTCAAAATCGTCACCCAAAGACATCTTCTTATTTATTTGATCCATAAGAAAATTATACTTGAAGCCAGAGCATCCACCACCTGAAACTGCAACCCGCAAAACAGAACTCTCATCTCCTTCCTGTTCTACAAGGGAGTGGATTTTCCTTAATGCATTGTCAGTTAAGCTAATATTGTAATCTGTTGACATAACAACCACCGTTCATTATTGATAACCTATTATAGTAGAAATTTTACATGTCAAACAATAATTTTCTATTAAGTTACGCGTGCTTTCCAAATAAAACAAAAGGAAGAAATTTTAAAGAGCCAGAAGATGAAAATCGCAGCTGCTTTCAGCGTGATAGGGACCGAATTATTCACTCTAATGCGTTTAGGAAACTAGGATACAAAACACAAGTTTTTATCAATTATGAGCATGACTACTATCGCACTCGGCTAACTCATAGCCTTGAAGTTGCACAAATTGCAAGATCCATCGCACGCAGGCTCAGATTAGATGAGGACATCACTGAATGCATAGCGCTTGCACATGACCTTGGTCATCCTCCATTTGGTCACACAGGTGAGGATGCTCTAGTTCAAGTTGATAAGGAGAAGTATAAGTTTGATCATAATGTTCAAGCTATAAGGATTTTAACTTATCTTGAACAAAAACATGCTGACTTTAATGGCATGAATCTAAGTTGGGAAGTGATTGAAGGTGTTGCAAAGCATAACGGTCCCTTGCTTGGTCAAAACGCGGAGTCTTCTACAAATAATCAGCTGCTATTAAAATATAATGAAAAATATGATCTAAAACTTGAGGAATTTTCAAGCATTGAAGCACAAGTTGCTTCAATTGCCGATGATATTGCTTACAGTGTTCACGATCTTGATGATGCACTCAGGGCAAATTTAGTAACCATCGAAGATTTGCTCGATGTTCCTTTAATTGGCAAAATGTTCAAAGAAGTAAAAAGCGAATATTCAGAATTGGCCCAAAGTAAACTCATACATGAATCACTGAGTAAAACTATAGGGATTATGATAAATGATGTCGTTTTTCAGACTGAAAAAAATATTAAAGACTACAAAATAAAAAGCGTAGAAGATGTAAGAGGTCTAAATACAATGCTAGTCACATTTTCACCAGAAGTTGCAAATGCCACAAAAGAGATGAAAAAATTTAACATGGAAAAAATATACAGAAGCTATAAATTGAATAGAACAATGAACAAAGCAAAACGTATAGTACAGGAGCTTTTTCAATGTTTTTATGAAAACCCAGGGTTATTACCTATAGAGTGGAACAAGCTTGCTTGTGAATCTCAGCGTTCAGTAATAATATGTGATTATATCTCAGGTATGACAGATAGATTTGCCATACACGAGCACAGAAGAATTTTTGATACCTCATACGAAATGACTTCTTTCTAATGACTGAAGATTATTTCATGTCGATCGCATTAAAACTTGCAGAAAAAAGTCTTGGAAGTGTTGCACCAAATCCCACTGTTGGATGTGTCATTGTAAAAGACGGTATGGTGATCGGTGAAGGCTACACAGGAATCGGTGGGCGCCCACATGCAGAAGTAGTTGCTTTGCAAAATGCTAAAGATTTAACTCATGGTGCAACTATGTACGTCACTCTTGAACCATGCTGCCACTTTGGAGTTACAGAACCTTGCACTGCAGAAATCATAAAATCAGGAATAAGAAAGGTAGTGATTGCAGCAATTGATCCAGATAGTAGAGTTTCAGGCGGAGGAATTAAAGCTCTGAAAGAAGCAGGAATTGAAGTGAAGCAAGGTATTATGCAGAAAGAAGCAGAGAAGCTGAATGTTGGCTTTTTTACCACCAAGAAACTCCATAGACCATTCATAGCTTGCAAAATCGCAACAACTCTCGATGGAAAAATCGCAACGTTTACAGGTGATAGCAAATGGATAACAAGTGAAGATACGAGAAATTGGATACATGAGCTCAGAGCAAAATATGACGCAATTATGATTGGCAGCAATACCCTTGTTAGTGACGATCCACTCTTAACTTTCAGATTACCATGACTCGAAATCAGGTCGCCAATAAGGCTAATTATCGATAGCCAAGGGAAATTGCAGGAAGAGCATAATATTGCAAAGACTGCAGATACCTTATATAACCATGATTTAAGCAAAGAGCCAACAGCATACCTTTCGATGTCATTCCAGCGCGTGACGCTGGAATCTAGAAAAAAAGAAGAAGAATGGATCCCAGTGTCACGCACTGGGATGACAGGAGGTTCAACTTGGGTAATTACAAACAATAAAGTAAAGAAAAAAATAAAAAACATTAACTACTTAGTAGTTAATTCAAACAATGCTGGCAAAGTCTGCCTCAAAGACATGGCATCAAAACTTGTTTCAGAAATTGGTATAACAAGGTTATTAGTTGAAGGTGGAGGAGTGTTAATTACAGAGTTATTGAAGCACGATTTAATCGATAGGCTGATAATCTGCCGCAGTGGTAAAATTCTAGGCAATGATGCCACTCCTTTTGTAGGGAATTTAGGAATTCAATCCATCAACAACTGTTACCAATTTAAAAAAGTAGAGATAATAGAGTTCAGTGAGGATGTGGTTGAGTTGTGGGATAAGTCACAGTAGCCTTTATCCACTTGAATAATAGAGATAAAGGAAGAGGTAGAAAATCTACCTCTGGTTATGCTAATTTATTCATCAACTGAAAGGCCAAGTGCATGCTTAAATTGCCGTTTAACACCACCGTCTTCAAGTTTATCAAGCAATGTTTGCACAACTTCATTTTTATCAAAAACTGGTCCTTGTTCACCCTTATCACCTTGTAGGCCTTTCTCACCCTGAGGTCCTTGGTCACCCTTATCGCCTTTTTCACCCTTATCGCCTTTTTCACCCTTAACATTTTCCATTGCATTCATTTGCTGATATGAAGCACAAGCTGCTGCGACAAAATATACAGCGGCAATAAACAGAACTGCAATTCCAGCAGGGCTAGCAATAAGTGCTAAAGATGCAGGTCCAGCAATTACTTTAGTAGCAATCAATAATGTTGTTATTGCTGCTGCTAAAGATGCAGTTGCAACTGTACCTTCAATACCCATTTTTGTTATAGGTGCTATGTTTTTTAGTTTCCATATATTTGTAGTCATAATCACTTCCTCCTAATTAAGGTTTATAAAAAGTTAATTATATATTGAGAATGTAAACTAATCAAGCATTTTTATTAATAACTTGATGTTTTATCTACTTTTTAAATTGTTACTAATTATGTAAGATTGATACATGGTAAATGGCTGGCTGAATCTTGATAAACCAACAGGAATGAGTTCTGCACAAGCTGTAACTCAAATTAAAAGGATTTTTGGAATAAAAAAAGCCGGACATTTGGGAACACTTGATCCTTTGGCTTCAGGTATATTACCGATCGCTCTTGGTGAAGCAACAAAAACTATACCGTATTTATCTTGTGACTTAAAGGCATACAATTTCACAATAAAATGGGGAAAACAAACAACTACGGATGATTTGGGTGGTGATATCATTAGAACTAGCGATATAAAACCCGAATATAACCAAATAAACTGTGCGATTAAGGATTTTATTGGTGAGATAACACAAACTCCTCCTCAATTTTCAGCAGTGAAAATCAAGGGAGCAAGAGCATATAAATTAGCAAGAAGTGGGCAAAAGGTAAATATAAAGCCCCGGCAAGTCAAAATACATGAACTGAAGCTGATATTCTTGGACACTATAAATAATAGTGCTGATTTTTCTATGATCTGCGGTAGCGGTGTATATGTAAGATCAATTGCAAGAGATCTTGGAGTCACATTAAATTGCTTTGGACACATTACAAAATTAAGAAGAACGATGGTAGGTGATTTTAAGGAAGATGAATCAGTGACAATTGAGCAACTTACTAAAAAAAACACAACAACTTACTCTCCCCAGTGCTTGACACTGGATACAAATACTTACAAATCATGTAATGGACAAAAGATTCTAGGAGCATATGTCAAAAACAATGTTCGTGATGCAATAAGCTTGATCCCAGTGCTTGACACTGGGATGACATCGGAGGGTGGGATGACAGAAGATGATGGAGGTAATACAAAAGGCTTCATCATTCCCATTGAATCGGCTTTAAAATCGATGTTCAAAGTTGAAATTTCCTTAGAGGAAGCGGAGAAAATCAGAAAAGGTCAAGAAATTATATTAAATAACTTGCGTAATTTAAAGAATTATGATATTTTTTGTACGATAGTGGGTAATGTACCTATTGCAATTTGCAGTTTTACTCATGGTTATGTGAAGCCTATTCGTGTTTTTAATATTTTGAAATGAGGTTTAGATGTCAATAACATCCCAAAAGAAAAAAAGTTTGATTAGTACATATGCAATTAAAGAAGATGATACAGGTTCATCTTTTGTACAGTGTGCAATTTTAACCGAGAGGATCAGTAATTTAACTGAGCATTTTAAAGCGCATAAGCATGACCATAATTCTAAGCGCGGTTTACTTATATTGATAGGTAGAAGGCGCAAGCACTTAAATTATATAAAACGTAAATTTGGTAATGAAGCCTATCAAGAGTTAATAGAGAAGTTAGGCATTAGAAAATAATCGAGGAATTTTGTATGTTTGAAATTATAAAAAAATCTATAGATTGGGAGGGGCGTACCTTATCTTTAGAAACTGGGAAAATAGCACGTCAAGCTGATGGTTCAGTAGTTGTAAATTATGGAGATACTTCTATCTTAGTCACTGTTGTACGAAAAAAGAAGGAAGAAAGTGTTGATTTTCTCCCTTTAAATGTGCAGTTTATTGCAAAAAGTTATGCCATGGGTAAGATTCCTGGTGGTTTTTTTAAAAGAGAAGGAAAACCATCTGATAGAGAAACTTTAATTTCAAGAGTAATAGATAGAAGTATAAGGCCGTTATTTCCTGAAGGTTTTCATGATGAAATTAGTGTAGTATGTAATCTGTTAACTTACGATACGGTCAATTCTCCTGAAGTACCAGCATTGATAGGTACCGTCGCAGCTCTTGCAATTTCTGGTGTTCCTTTCCACTTTACTATAGCTGGAGTCATGGTCGGTTGTGATGAAAATAACAATTATATACTCAATCCTTCCGTTCAAGAGATGAAAGCGAGCAACTTGGATCTGTTTTTGTCTGGTGATGAAAATTCGATCTTAATGGTCGAATCGGAAGTCAAAGAGCTCTCTGAAGAAAATGTTTTAAACGCAATAAAATTTGGTCATGAACACCTTCAACCTGTTATTAAGCTCATAAAAGAATTTGCTGATACAGTTGGCAATAAACCTGAAAGCTTTGCTCCTGTTGATATATCAGATATAACTCAAGAACTTGAAAAATATCGAAAAGACTTTGAAGAAGCATATTCAAAAACAGTAAAACAAGAGCGAGTCCAAGCTCTAGAAGTAGTCAGGAATAATATATTGAATACTCTTAAAGAGGCTGGAAAAGACGAAAAGTTAATTACTTATGCAGTAAAAAGCTTTGAAAGATCTTTAGTGCGTGAAATGATTAGAAGGAAAAGTGTGAGAATAGACAGCCGTAAGTATGATGAAATACGCCAGATAGAAATTGAGGCTGACATTCTACCCAAGACTCACGGTTCTGCGCTATTTACAAGGGGTAGCACTCAGGCACTAGTTGTTACTGCTCTTGGTACTACACAAGATGAGCAAATTGTGGATGACATTGAAGGGGATAGACGTGAACATTTTATGTTGCATTATAATTTTCCTCCATTTGCTGTTGGAGAGGCTTCTGCTATACGCGCACCAGGAAGGAGAGAAATTGGTCATGGTAAACTTGCTTGGAAAGCAATTCATCCTGTTTTACCTGATAAATCTGAATTTCCTTATACAATAAGGGTAGTATCTGAGATTATGGAATCTGATGGTTCTTCTTCTATGGCAACAGTTTGTGGAACTTCCATTGCATTAATGGATACAGGTGTGCCAATAAAGGCTCCCGTTGCAGGAATTGCTATGGGTCTCATCAAAGACAAAAATGAGCATATAATACTTTCTGATATACTGGGCGATGAAGACTATCTTGGTGATATGGACTTCAAAGTAGCAGGAACTAGCGAAGGGATTACAGCACTGCAGATGGATATGAAAATTCCTGGTATAAGCTTTGAAATTGTTGAAAAATCTTTAGAACAAGCAAAAGTCGGAAGATTACATATCTTAGAAAAAATGAATGCAGTAATTTCAGAACATCGTAAGGATATAAAAGATCATGTACCAAGAGTGTTATCGTTTTATATAGATAAAGATAAAATTTCTGCAGCTATTGGTACTAAAGGAAAAAATATACGCAGTGTATGTGAAAGAAGTAATGCAAAAATTGAAATAGGGGATGACGGTAAAGTTTCTGTTTTTGCCATTAGTAGTACTGAAGCTGAAGCTGCAAAGAATATGATGATTGATTCAATAACAGAGCTAGAACAAGGTTCTATAATTGATGCTAAAGTTGTAAAGATAGAGAAGTCTATTGTAGAGCTAGAACTTCTTAATGGAAGAAAAGGAAAAATGCATATAAGCGAGGTAGCTAATCAACATGTAGAGTCCATTGAGGATATACTTAAACAGGGTGATACCTTCAAAGCTTTGATAATTGACTTTGAAAAAGGTGGATGTCCAAAATTATCAAGACGTCGTGTTGATCAAGAAACAGGTGAATTTTTTGAAGGTAAGCTTTACAATGAAGAAAGGAGAGATGGTTTAAATAATAGGGATAATTATTATAACAACTCGTTTAATAAAAAACCTGAAGATAATTATCATAGTAATAGACCTACTCGTCCTCGTTCTGGTTTTAGTAATAGAAGCAGACCAAAATTTGGTAATAATGACTCGTCATCAGGTTTCTATTGAGGTTGAACTTACTTTCTATTATCTCAGTGTCGAAACACTGGGATAATAGGAATTTTTAAAACTGACAAGATAACAAAAATGGTTTGTGTTATCTGTAGGGTTATAACGAAAGATTTTTAAGATCGTTTACAGCCTTTTTCATGTCTTCAGCTTTAAATATTGCTGATCCAGCAACTAATATATTTGCACCTGCTTTTATTATATCAGCTGCGTTAGAAAAGTTAACTCCACCATCTACTGAAACTTGTGTTTTAAGATTACGGTCCTGTATCATTTTCCTCACAGTAGATATCTTACTCAACTGCGAATGAATAAACTCCTGTCCTCCAAATCCAGGATTGACTGTCATAATTAGCACAATATCTAGCTCATCTATTATATACTCAAGCACGCTTGGAGAAGTTGAAGGAACAATTGAAGCTCCAACTTGTATTATTTTTTTTGTATTGTTTTTATATGATTTTATCTTTCTTACTAGCCTCTCAAGATGTATCTCTGCTTCTGCATGTATAGTGATAATATCAGCACCAGCATTTATAAAACTTTCAATATGGTCACCAGGAGATTTAATCATTAAGTGCACATCAAAAGGAAGGTTGCTATATTTACGTATCGCATAGATAACATTCGGACCTATTGTAATATTTGGAACAAAATTTCCATCCATAACGTCTATGTGTATATAATCTACATTCAAGTCGCTAATTCTTTTTACTTCCTCCCCTAATTTTGCAAAGTCTGCTGAAAGTATAGAAGGTGCAATTTTAATACCCATAGACTACTTTTTACCAAAAATAAAAAAAGTAACTTATTTTTTAAACTCTGTCATCCCAATACTATATTAATCTCATTTAGAAATTTTTGTATACTTCCAGATGCATGTGCCTTTATTTTTCTCTGCCCATGCATCTGGTCATTGTAATACTCATTAGACTTCTTTCTTCGCCTTTTCTAAATATTCCAACACAGTTTCATGTAGCGCAGTCCAAGACATTTGCCTTTCCATATTCGGTATAAATTTTTGTTTCCAAGTGTCCTTAAATTCTTGAAACCATTGCTTTTCAAAATTTTGGAAATCAGATAAAATTTTCGACCTAAACTCATTAATCAAATTCGAGACTTCTATAGCCTTTTCAGGGCTTATAGACTTAAAAGATAATATTTCATTCTTTAAAATATCTAGCTTTTCAAATGAATTAAGTCTAAATGGAATATAAAGTGAAGATCTTATATTGTATCTTAGATAAGAGTCATAATATAGCTTAATCTTGTACATGAGCATAGCAAATGCATCAGAAGAAATATTATTTTCATATTCTGCAAGAGAAGATAATAAATGCTTATAATCCTCTTCATTCAAAAATGGTGGCTTTAAGCTTAATTGAGTTTTATCACTTAAAGATAAGAATTCACTAAAAATAAGATTTCTATACTTAACTAAAAATTCAGGCAAAATATCTTCTTGTTCTAATTTTAGAGGCAAGTCTTTTCTAATCTCTTTCGGCAAGTGGTGCATTGAAAACTGATTGATAACCCACGCAAAATTTTCATCAAACTCATTTGAGTAATTAGCATTATTGTCAGGAAAAATCATATTACCTTCCCTATCATTCCAAGGCAGTATTTTATAAAAAAAACCGTTTAACCTTTTTTTTAATTTCAAAATATTTTCACTCTTATCACCTACCTTATACAAAACCTCATTTACTTTTTGTTCTGCGTCTTGAGGACTGATTCTATCACCTATATGCAATCCAATACCACTTTTCTCTAATAACTCCCAATCAAATAACTTATGTGGATCAGGCTTACGCATTGCGTAACCTTCAATTGCTGAGTTGTACACTATAGTGCCTATCTCAGCGTGACTAAATATCATATCTTTTCTAATCTTAAAGCGCTTCATGAGGTACAAAATCAGATCTTTGACAGATTTCATTTGCTCTTCTGGAAAAGGCTCAAGCCCTGTGTTTACAATCTCTATACCTATAGAATAATCATTCAGTTTTCGTAGCTCTTCAACCACATTATCTACTCGAACTTTCGCATAACTTATACCAGCATGCCATGCTCGTTTTTCAAGTGGAACCATCAGAGTAATGCTACCATCTCTATCAACAATAAGCTGTACTGATATCCCTGAAGAATTTAATGCGTATTTTGTACTTTTTAATGTTGGTGATTCGGTATGGTGCACCACCACCATCAACACTTTTTTGCCTTCTCTATCATCATAATTTAAACTCGGTGCAGGATCTAAAAATATTGGATTTTTTAATGATGTTTTCAAATCTTGAAAATCGTTCTCAATATCACTTAAACAAGATTGTTGTCCATATAAAAGAGGCGCTACAAGCAGCAACAGAAATAAAACAGACAAACATTTTTTTACTA
>NZ_JBNRJY010000274.1:0-476 GCF_059414725.1 Wolbachia endosymbiont of Tuta absoluta | reverse complement strand
TAAAACCAAGCATTGGCTTTATTCGTTTTTTGATAAATCTATGATCGATCGGGACAAGTGGCGGAAACTCGTGTCGGAGGCCAAGACCCACTTTGGGTCCCTGAGCCACAGGAGTAAGTAAGTAAGTAGATTAAATAAGATTAAACATATTTAGGCTGCAGCCCAGCTACAGTATGAGAGATACTGGCTTCAATACGAGATATAAATTCTCTTGTCTTACCTTAAATTAGTGCTGTCACATTCCGTCAAATAGGTTTAGAAAAGATATTTTAGTCGTGTCTTGTCTTATAATTTCATGCAAAATACGTGTTATCTGTCAAAATAAGGCAACGATCGATCGTCTATGATTTTATCATTTACTTTTAGTCTTATTTTATCTCTTTCATGCTTTTTTTTACCGTTTTGTTTATTTACGACTTTCCAAATTCCTTTGGATTTATACTTTTCCCTTTTTGTAGTGTTTTTATCATGCTTGC
>NZ_JBNRJY010000273.1:0-623 GCF_059414725.1 Wolbachia endosymbiont of Tuta absoluta | reverse complement strand
AATTTATTTAGAATTGCTAACGAGAAAACTACATTTGCTGACGCATTTCAACTCGCCGATAATGTTCTGCATATTGGCATAAGAGGAGTAACTGATTTTTTTTGTTCTCCAGAGGGCGCGGCCGAGGCCCACCTCCCGGCTGGGGCGGCGGCCCCCCCATGCGCTTCCGCGGCCGCGGCTATGGTCCAGGAGGCCCCCCCATGAGAGGCAGAGGCTTCTTCCGCGGCAGGGGAGGCCCGCGCTTCGGGCCTAACAATGGACCCAACTTTGACAACAACTGGGGCCCCATGGGTCCCCCGCCGCCGGGCATGATGGGAGGCCCGCCGCCGTTTGGGCCCCCACCTGGTATGATGCCTCCTGGTGGACCCATGGGTCCTCCGCCTAACATGATGGGACAGCCGCCTTTCGGTGGACCGCCGGGCATGCCTCCAAACATGGTAAGCACTAATTTATAGTACCATATTAAGGTCATTTTATCCAAAATAATCACCTATAATCTACCTGCGTCTGACCAAACACATACAACCCTAATATCTTCAAAGTAAGAGTGAACAGGCTTCTTCTGGGTGAGCTCGCTCCATCTTAGACTCTGTCTCTGTCCTATGACCTAGACTAGAGTCAAG
>NZ_JBNRJY010000272.1:0-474 GCF_059414725.1 Wolbachia endosymbiont of Tuta absoluta | reverse complement strand
GATGAAGAAATGAAAGTATATAAGAAAAATCAAGATTCTGAGTCGAGCTATAAGTTTGAACAAGACTTAATAAAAGTCCTTGAATCACCACGCTCTAAAATATTGAAGCAGTTTATCTCATTACCGGAGGGCCTTAAGTTTATTGTTGATATTCGAGGGTTCCTTTTTTTAAATACAAATGTCTTTTTAGGACAATTTATTTATCGCAATCAGTGCTTAGAATGTTCTTCAACTGATTCGTTTAATTCAGTAAAATGACTGTAAAATTGATGCAGATAATCGTCTGCCTAACCCGTAAGACACATAAGGCGTGACTTATTGTGACTCATGATCGATCGTTTGGTACGGACATTTACGCTCTCTCTACCAAGCAAGGGATATAAGCGTGATATATGCACCCATGTATGTATTCGATGCTTCGAAAAGTTAGGTTTAAATTGTTGTTGACGATAGACACCAATCTTCTAAATTCTT
>NZ_JBNRJY010000271.1:0-376 GCF_059414725.1 Wolbachia endosymbiont of Tuta absoluta | reverse complement strand
TAAAGGAGGCATCCCAATTTTGTTAGGTAACTAATTCATCGCCTCTATACAATGCGATAACACATCACAAGGAATGTGTGAATATTTTCTACTAAGTGATGACGGCGCTAAAAACGCCCATTTCCGTAAAAAATAAGTGCCTACCTACACGTAGACTGAACGAATCATTTAGTTAAAGTACCTACTTATAACTGACCTAGGTTAGGTACCTATTTATCATAATATCAACACAGTGTGTGTTTCCCACAATAAACAGGAAAGTAAAATTGTCCCCAGTAGCTGTAATCAGATTGTTGATCGATCCAGTTAAATTTACGAGTATAAAAGTAGCTGCTTTATGTTAAATACAACGTTTTGATGATTATGAAAAACCAGT
>NZ_JBNRJY010000270.1:0-425 GCF_059414725.1 Wolbachia endosymbiont of Tuta absoluta | reverse complement strand
AGTATGCGTCTTAAGAATGTGAAAAGGAATAGATTGAAGGAAACTTTAGTTTGGTTTGGACATTGATACATTACTCAGATCCACATGATTTTCACTCTTATGTGCCACCAAACATCAAACCACAGCTCATAAAGGACCGAGAATTGGGATTCGGAATAAAATTCCAAGTTACTGTAAAAACCAGTTTATTCAAAAATAACGTTTAAAACTCCTTCAATAATTCTTGTTTAACATGCGGCAATTCAAATTCAGAACTTAAACTCTACGTTCATCATCAGGGGATCGATCTAAAAATATTGGATTTTTTAATGATGTTTTCAAATCTTGAAAATCGTTCTCAATATCACTTAAACAAGATTGTTGTCCATATAAAAGAGGCGCTACAAGCAGCAACAGAAATAAAACAGACAAACATTTTTTTACTA
>NZ_JBNRJY010000269.1:0-617 GCF_059414725.1 Wolbachia endosymbiont of Tuta absoluta | reverse complement strand
TGATGTTCTGAAGACTCAGAACGCAACGATGTCGTCCTGTGCAGGAGCTGGAGGAAACGGAACTTACGATCGATCAAAGAATAAATAAATATCCATATCCTGGGGAATATTTAATTTTTTCCGTATTCTGTATTTTTTCTGCTGTACCGTTCTGTGTTGGATAAAAGTATAAACGGCAATTTCTTTGGAGCTGAAATGAAGTTTCAGCATCGCACAAAAAACCAGTTCCGATTCTTCAAGACCCGGATCGATCCAAGAAAAGCCGAATTGAAGCAACCCGTACCAAAACCGACACAGGTAGTCGAGGAGAGAATCCTAAGGTGCTCGAGTGAGTCGTGGCTAAGGAACTAGGCAAAATAGTCTCGTAACTTCGGAAGAAGAGACGCCATCAGCAATGGTGGCCGCAGTGAAGAGGCCCAGGCGACTGTTTATCAAAAACACAGGACTCTGCTAAATCGAAAGATGCTGTATAGGGTCTGACACCTGCCCGGTGCTGGAAGGTTAAGGAAGGTGCTTAGAGGTAACTCGAAGGCATTAACTGAAGCCCCAGTAAACGGCGGCCGTAACTATAACGGTCCTAAGGTAGCGAAATTCCTTGTCGGGTAAGTTCCGACCTG
>NZ_JBNRJY010000268.1:0-249 GCF_059414725.1 Wolbachia endosymbiont of Tuta absoluta | reverse complement strand
GTCGGAACTTACCCGACAAGGAATTTCGCTACCTTAGGACCGTTATAGTTACGGCCGCCGTTTACTGGGGCTTCAGTTAATGCCTTCGAGTTACCTCTAAGCACCTTCCTTAACCTTCCAGCACCGGGCAGGTGTCAGGCCCTATACTTCATCTTACGATTTGGCAGAGCCCTGTGTTTTTGATAAACAGTCGCCTGGACCTTTTCACTGCGGCCAGCATTGCTGCTGGCGACCTTTCTCCCGAAGTTA
>NZ_JBNRJY010000267.1:0-391 GCF_059414725.1 Wolbachia endosymbiont of Tuta absoluta | reverse complement strand
AGTAACAGAATATTGTAAATTTTGCATGCATTCACATTAGATTTATAATAATTGATTGTTATTTATTTATTTACCTATTATTGTACATCCGCAATGGATACACTGTTGTGACTAATTTGTTTTATAAGACCTATGTACCTACACAGTGAACAATAAAGAATTATTGTATTGTATTGTATTGTATTGATACACGACCGGGAGGATGGTAAAACGGGTTGTTCTTCATCATCTCCATTCCATGAGTTTTCGATTACCGAGAAAACATATAGAGATAGAGATAGAGAGCGAGAGAGAGAGAGATTTACCGAATATACTTTAAACTTTTCAGTTATCAATAAGCTAATTGCTCAAAAAGCATAATTACTTTGAAATACAGTAAGGAGAAAATTCA
>NZ_JBNRJY010000266.1:0-503 GCF_059414725.1 Wolbachia endosymbiont of Tuta absoluta | reverse complement strand
TCCTTACTAATATAATAAATCTGAGAGTTTGTGTGTGTATGTATGTATGTTTGTTGCCTCTTCACGCTCAAACGGCTTGACGGATTTGGATGAAATTTGTAACACAGGTAGATTATAACCTGGAATAACACGTAGGCCACTTTTCGCCGCGGGAAATCAACTATTACCACGGGAAAATGGGTGGTAGCGGGTGAAATCGGTGGGCGGAATTCTATTATCTAATAACACTGTTTATGCCATGGGTGTCATTGATCGATCCGCCGCGGCATGTGCAGTCGGCCGCTAGGTTCGGAATAGCACCTCTTTAAGGTGGTTCGTTTTTCATACAAACGAAAAACTGGAATTCAATGGACTTAAACATTCGATGATAAGCAACTTTTTACACGACTGCCCACCCAAAAAAGGAGTGTAATGTTTTTACAGTTCATGTATGTATGTATATATGTGCGATTCGTCAAAGACTGTAACTCGTTAACCACAGAACAGATTGGAATGGGAATTGT
>NZ_JBNRJY010000265.1:0-727 GCF_059414725.1 Wolbachia endosymbiont of Tuta absoluta | reverse complement strand
AAGCTAATCCCTAAAAGACATCTCAGTTCGGATTGTACTCTGCAACTCGAGTACATGAAGTTGGAATCGCTAGTAATCGTGGATCGATCAAACCTTGCGGCAAACTGGAACCCGTAGAGTATCTATCTACCAACCTGGTTTAAGCATTAGTCACTAGATGGAGCTAGCAGTATAAAATGAGAGAACTGCATGGAACTACTAGCATCTACTAGGTATTTAACGACTTAGGAGTACTTGTAAAATCCTTGGTAAAAAGACAATCGGCCAGCAGAGCAGCGCAATGGACAGTTTTGACGCTCTGTGACTGTTATACAGGGTGTAAGAGACAGACCTCCAAATGCTGCTATGCAGACCATGAAACTGATCAACTTGCCCTTAGTATAATGTGTCAGGAAAATACAGAAATATTTTGACGTTTATTCTTAGAGAATTACTTATTTTTAAAATAATCCTCCGAAACACAACACAATTTTCGATATCATACTGATCGATCCTCGGCGTAGCAGGCAGGTAAATGTAGTACACAGGCAAGGATAACCATGGTGCATTTTACTTTTTATGTCTAATAAATCTACAAAAAATTACGAGAAAAACTGTGTTTTTACTTTTTTCATATCTCAAAAAATGCCCGAGATATTTAAGTTCAAAGTGTGTAGTTTCGGGCGAAGGTTTTTAAAAACGCGGGCGAGCGCAGACTAGCCGATGACGTCACGGCTCGAGTCATTCG
>NZ_JBNRJY010000264.1:0-619 GCF_059414725.1 Wolbachia endosymbiont of Tuta absoluta | reverse complement strand
TGGCTTACAATGAGCTGAGCACGTATGTTATTAGGTATAAAGAAATGGACAATAGTATAGTTCTCTTCTTGTTAAATTGTTTGAAGAACAAGCTTAAGTCGTTGTTCGATGTTAGTAGAAGTTTGAATGAACAGGTGGATCGATCTGCTTATTCTTCTTCTACCTCTCTTACATCACTTTTTCAATCACCTTTTGCAGAAGGTCTTGAGATGAAAATAGTTAAGACCTATATTTGATATCACTATTATAAGAGCATGATGCTTTAAAGGAGTGGAAAACTGCTGAAGTTTTACAGCAAACCTGCATATAGCTGTTTCATACCAAGTTTCATTGGTAGTAGAACAAATGAAAAAGAGCTCTTTTTCCCTCTAATTTGGAGAGTTAAGCAAATTTATAACTTGTTCCATTTTTTTCCAATAGTGAATGTTTGGTATAAAACATTGTTAATTTAAAATAATTGTTGAAGTACTTATGATATTGGCTTACAATGAGCTGAGCACGTATGTTATTAGGTATAAAGAAATGGACAATAGTATAGTTCTCTTCTTGTTAAATTGTTTGAAGAACAAGCTTAAGTCGTTGTTCGATGTTAGTAGAAGTTTGAATGAACAGGTGGATC
>NZ_JBNRJY010000263.1:0-528 GCF_059414725.1 Wolbachia endosymbiont of Tuta absoluta | reverse complement strand
ATCCCTTCGTTGCCTATAACGACACCCACGGGTAGAAATGGGGTGATGCTATTCTAAGCCGACACCACTCGGCAACCTCTTAAACTCTTACTAGAGGCTGGCTACCCTAGCTTTGACATGTCTACGTAAAATAACCATAACAAACCCAATCCGCGTCTCCATTGCGTCGAAATGCGAGTCATCATTTGGAAAACCCCGGCACCATAACGCTGCGACCGACGTGGTTCTCACACGAGCCGCACGGTATTACGAAATTTTTCGGCCAGTTTCTCATATTATCAAAATACAGGCTATAATTTTACAGGTGAAATTTGATTCATTACGTAGTCGGTTAGCCATTGTGATACCATACCAGGAATATCAATCGGCTATGTAACGTAATAAGGATCGATCTTTCTTATTATTCATAAAAATTACCCTTCACTAATAACAAAATGTTTTTATATATTTACTGCCATTTTTTAGCAGTCTTGGCATAAGGCCATAGCTTTTGAGTGAAGTCAAATCAATTTTTCAATCTTTTTTACT
>NZ_JBNRJY010000262.1:0-483 GCF_059414725.1 Wolbachia endosymbiont of Tuta absoluta | reverse complement strand
GTCAGGTAAGGAAGCAGTATTACTACTACCCCCTCCCTTAGAAACGCAGCATGCAGGTTTCCCCACACTACGCTTGAGCCCCTTATCTAAGTTCTTCTTTTCTAGAACCGGCTTGTCCTTCATGATTCCTCAGGAAACATCATTCTTAATGGTGACACCAACAGTAGAGAACCTTCTCTTGAGAAAGAGCTTGCTAACATTCTTGTTCGTTTCACTCTCTCATCAAAATACTTTTTCCATTTTAAGTCAAGGGGATTTGCATCCGCTCTGATTTTAACATGTCGTCTGATAGGTATATCAATCAGCTTAAGCAGTCTTAAATACCGTATCTCTTTTGGTTTGTTCTTGCATATGGGTGCAGCAAAAACCCATTGGCGTTGACCCATTACTTTGAAGTAACGATTCTTTATCCAACGTAATCCTTTACGAGGATGTCTTTTCTTTGCCCATTTCCATAAACTATGCCAAATTTCATTGTCGATC
>NZ_JBNRJY010000261.1:0-472 GCF_059414725.1 Wolbachia endosymbiont of Tuta absoluta | reverse complement strand
TACACAATTTTCCGAATGACCCTCAAACATTACGGTCTGCCTATTTCGCAAGGGATTATAGGCGTGAGATGTGTGTGTGTGTTTATGATTTACATCAGTTGAATGCTGGACAAGGTTTTTTTTTTTTTAGTTGTGGACCCTACGATTTTTAGCCCCGGGGGTTTTAATCTACACCTGACTGTATGGTGGGGAGCAGGAGCTCACCCGGAAAAGTTTGTGGTTGTTCAAAATATACGGTATCAAGCTAAGAGATTAAAACTTTTTGAATGCTTTGCTCTTGAAACTCATGACGATCGATCATATATTTTAAGTTTATCGCTTGGGGCGCGACGCGCGATTGGGCTTACGAGTTGTTCTGGGAAGAACGTATTGGACTGAATCTACCCGGCACGTGCCGGTAGTTCCCAAAGTGGGGAGCAAATGAGGGACCTCCGCGCCCCCGCCGGCGGGGGCGTCGGTTGCTTGAGGAGCT
>NZ_JBNRJY010000260.1:0-6514 GCF_059414725.1 Wolbachia endosymbiont of Tuta absoluta | reverse complement strand
CCACAATGTTTTCCATCCGATATAGCATGTGAAGTCCGAGGAACACGCTCGTCATAGTGACGAATGTTACAGTGATCTTCATTGGCCTGAAAGTAAATAAACATTGTAAAGGTAGACGCAACATTTGTTGTAAAAGCATATTTACTAAATCTCTATAAAAGGTTCTTAGTTAATCACAGATAAGTAAACTCCAGCTACCCACCACGCTACGAAGCCTACGAGTACGAAAATGTTCCAGACACAGATCGATCGGTTGAAGAATTTTATCAATCACAAAAATAAAGCTGGAATGGATGCTTTGGATATTGCGCTTAATAGTGGGAATGAAAAGGCCATTGAAGTACTTAGCTCATATGGAGCAGATATCGAGAATAAAGTAACTCCCAAGATTACTGTAGAAAAACCAAATAGTACCTTAGATGGAGCGGAAAGTATAGAAGTGGTATCCCCAATCAAACAAAAATAAAAGCAGCTCTAAATTCCTTGCTTTATTTACATTCTTTCTATAGTATGATATGTTAATGTTAGAATAGGGTATGTTTGCAGGTCAAAATAATAATCAACAGCAAAATAGAAATAGAGCACAGGCTTTAATAGAAAGAGTGCAAAATGCTTACAACAACACTAATAAAATTAAAAGATTCATTAATATAGTTTTATTAGTAAGTATGATTCCTTCATTTTTTCTTCTTGTACAGCTCTCTTTGTATTTATCATTAGTAAATTATTTTTTCAAACCAAGGGAAAATGAAAAAAGATTATCAGCGTGGCCAAAAAATGTTATTAGAATAACATTAAGCATTTTTTTAATTATACACATTATTAATTCCTGTGTGCTTTTGGTACTGCCTATATTGTGCTTATGTTTGCTAAACAAATCACTCATTGAAGAAATACAGCAGTTTAACGATTTAATACAACAAATTCCAGAGGAAGAAAGGCCTATTTTCTTTCAAGATTTAGCAGCCATTCCTTTTATGGCACAAACTACTCATGACCCAAGTGCAGTTGCTAGTATAAACTTGAGTGTTGATAGACTCATAGAAAAGTATAAAGAGAATTTAAGCAAAGATGAATTCTATGTACAGCTAAATAGAGGCAACACAACCGACATTGAAGAGTACATCAAACAATCAAATGAATTTACAGAAGGCGATAAATCTCATGCACTTGAATGCTTAAGATTTATCAATAGAACAGGAGATAATTTTAAAGACAATCATAGTAAGTTAACATTAAAGCAAGCAGCTATTTTATGTTGGAAAGCCTGCAATGATAGAAATACAGGAACAGAGAATCAAAGAATTCCTTTGAGTGATGCAGGCATAAAAAATAGAAAGGATATGTTTGTAAAAGGTCTTGTAGACGCTGCAACAACTTATGGTAATCAAGGTCAAAGTTGTGCAGGTGGAACATACAATAAATTATTTGAGTCTTTATCTGGCTTACATCCATCAGTGGTTATTACACTCGATGGAGAAGAGGCTAGAGAAATGATAAAAGAAACGATCACACAAAAATTCCCTGAAATGGCCAGAGCCAATTTCACCAATTTCTCTGGAACAGAACAAGAAAGGATCCGTAGCGAGTTACCAGAGTTATCATCTGAAACAGTAAGGTATATTATGACTACGCATTCAGCTCTTGAGAGAAGGTGTCAAGAGTTCAGCAATAGATTAAACAATGATAAAAAGAATGAAATATTAGAAGAGTGTATGAGCAACTTATCCTGTGTTGAGCTAGAAAGTCCAATTGAAAGGAGAAGGTAAATTGTATTTGATTGTCGCCATTTATTTTAAAATATGAAGCAGAGTTTTGTATGATTATTTGAACTTAAGTTTATGTATTGAAATAACATGTAAAACCACTTCGTGTAGGTGATATGTTATGTTTTATCTACATGTCAAGGATCCTTCTCTCAACTTAAAGATGTTGCTAATCAGCACATACAAATGTAATATTAATTAATATTTATAAATAAAGCAATTCCATGGAAAGTAACTACAACGCCGACGCAATAAAAATCCTAAGAGGTCTTGATGCTGTAAGAAAGCGTCCAGGTATGTATATTGGTGACACTGATGATGGATCAGGCTTGCACCATATGGTGTATGAGGTTGTTGATAATGCGATAGATGAGTCTTTAGCTGGTTATTGTAGTAAGATTGAAGTTAGCATAAATGAAGATGGTTCAGTTTCTGTAACCGACAACGGTCGTGGCATTCCAACAGACATTCATCCAGAGGAAGGAATATCGGCAGCAGAAGTAATAATGACCCAATTGCATGCAGGAGGTAAATTTGACAGCAATACCTATAAGGTTTCCGGAGGATTACATGGTGTTGGAATTTCAGTTGTGAATGCATTATCAAGTTGGCTGGAATTAACCATCTGGCGCAATAAAAAAGAACATTTTATGCGCTTTGAAGATGGTGAGTCTATTGAATCTTTAAAGATAATTAATGAAAACACAAATAAAAGAGGAACTAGAGTAACGTTTATGCCATCAACGGGGACTTTTAGTAGTATTGATTTTAGTTACTCCACTCTTGAGAGTCGCATCAGAGAATTGGCATTTTTAAACTCAAATATTGAGATAATTTTGCGTGATCTCCGTAATAAACCACATGTAGAGTCTCATTTTAACGATAGTAAAGAGTCTGAAGATAATTTTGGTACAGCTAATTTTGTACGGTACTTAGACAAGAATAAGACACATGTTACTAAAATTGCCAGCATTAGAGATAATGTAAAAGATCTAGGTACCAGTGTAGAAATATCAATGGAGTGGAATGATTCCTACTATGAGAATATGCTATGCTTCACAAATAATATAAGACAACGGGATGGTGGTACGCATTTGGCAGGGTTTAGATCTGCACTAACCAGATGTATCAATAACTATGCAAACAATGAAGGTTTTTTGAAGAAGGCAAAAGTGAATTTGACTGGAGAAGATGTTAGAGAAGGCTTAACTTGTGTTTTATCTCTCAAGATGCCTGATCCTAAATTTTCTTCACAGACAAAAGATAAATTGGTCAGTTCTGAAGCGCGGGCAGTTGTAGAGAGCATAGTTTTTGACAAGTTGAGTACAATACTTGAAACTGACCCCAAGTTAGCAGCAAGTATAGTAGAAAGAGCGATTAGGTCAGCAAAAGGAAGAGAAGCCGCAAGAAAAGCACGAGAGTTAGTTAAAAATAAAAACAATATTAATATTGCAACTCTACCGGGAAAGCTTGCCGATTGTCAGGAAAAAGTTCCTGAGTTATCGGAATTGTTTATAGTAGAGGGTAATTCCGCAGGTGGTACTGCAAAGCAGGGACGTAATCGTAAAACACAGGCGGTACTTGCTTTAAGAGGGAAAATTCTAAACGTAGAACGTGCAGGGCTGGATCGTATTTTTTCATCTGCAGAAATTGGCTCTCTGATCACGGCAATTGGGGCTGGAATAGGGAGTGAGCACTTCGATATTGAAAAAACTAGGTATCATAAAATTATCATTATGACAGACGCAGACGTTGATGGCTCGCATATAAGAACTTTGATTCTAACTTTCTTTTTTAGACATATGCGTGAAGTAATTGAGAAAGGGTATTTATACATAGCGCAGCCACCGCTCTATAAAGTTACAAAAAATGCTAAAGATACTTATATCAAAGATGATGAAACTTTTGAAGAGTATATAGTAAATTCAGCGATTAAAAGATTAACATTAAATGGTGTAGGCAAAGATTTGCGTTTCGTTTTGAATAAGTGCCTCAGTATTTCAAACATTAGCAAAAATTATGATAGGGAAATACCAAAAGATCTCTTAGAATCATTGCTAATTTTAAGCAAAAAGAATGCTCTATTGTCTGCTGATGAGATATTAAAATATTTAAAATTGATGTATAGTGAATATAATTGGGAAGTAGAAGTAAAAGATGAGGAAATTCACATTGCTAAATTGTTTCAAGGGTTAGCAGACAAATATGTATTCTCGCTTAGTATGCTTGAAAGTAAAGAAATACGGAATATATTGAGTTCTCTTGATAACATAATTGACTTATTTAATGGTGATTCATTTTTACAGTCGCAAGAAACTGAAATAAAAATAAAGTCTCCAAGTGCACTCGCAAAAATAGTGATGGATTATGGTAAAAAAGGTTTAACTCTGCAGAGATTTAAAGGCCTTGGTGAAATGAATGCTGATCAGCTTTGGGAAACTACACTCAATCCAGAAACTAGAACTCTGTTAAAAGTTGAAATAAAAGATTGTGAAGAAGCAGATAGTATATTTTCGGTGTTAATGGGTGATATAGTTGAACCACGTCGTGACTTTATAAATAACAATGCACTTAACGTGCATGATGTTGATATTTGATTTTAGAAACGCTAAACCCTTATGGCTTAGCATTGTGTGCCAAACCGGCTATTTAAAACGTACTACTAACCAATCCATTTCAGAAATCTGAATTGATCTCGGTTGTATTTCCGTTTTCGATCATAAATATATAGATTTTCTGCCCTATTGTTGTTATAATTAACACCTTGCTAAATTGAATATTAATGAATGAATTGAGAAGGCTCACTATTACAGAGATGCATGATGGACTAAGGCGGGGGGATTTTTCTGCTGTTGAGCTTGTAGAGACGCATGTTAATGCAGTTGAAAATGAGCAACTAAATGCATTTGTAACAAAAACCCCAGAAATCGCGATAAAAGCTGCTAAAATAGCAGATGAATACTTCTTGAAACAAAAAGATAATATTTCACCACTTATGGGCATACCAGTTGGTGTTAAAGATTTATTCTGTACAAAAGGAATAAAAACAACAGCATGCTCAAAAATGCTGGAAAATTTCATCCCTACTTATGAATCTACGGTATCTAACTTGCTTTTAAAAAATGGAGCAGCCATGCTTGGTAAACTTAACATGGATGAGTTTGCTATGGGTTCTGCGAACACAAACAGCTATTTTGGTCCTGTTAAAAATGTATGGATTAGAAAAAGTGACGGAGAAAAAGTTGTTCCTGGTGGATCATCTGGTGGATCTGCAGCATCAGTTGCTGGGTTTTTATGTGCTGGAGCACTAGGAAGTGATACTGGTGGTTCTGTACGCCAACCAGCAGCTTATTGTGGAGTTGTTGGAATAAAGCCAACTTATGGAAGGTGTTCGCGTTTTGGTATGATTGCGTTTGCAAGTTCTCTCGATCAAGCAGGAGTAATTACTCGTTCCGTTTCTGATTCAGCATTAATGCTTGAAATAATTTGTGGCTATGATGAAAAAGATTCAACATCGAGCAAAAGGACAGTGCCTAAATTTTCCAGTTTTATAAATGGTGATATTAAGGGTAAGCGCATTGGTATACCAAAAGAGTATAAGATGGATGGAATTTCAGAAGAAATCGTTCATCATTGGGAAAAAGTTTCTTCCAATTTAAAAGAAAATGGTGCTGAAGTTGTTGACATTACTCTGCCTCATACTAAATATGCGATACCGGTTTACTATCTAATTTGTTCTGCTGAAACTTCATCTAACCTTGCTCGCTATGATGGTGTACGTTACGGATTCAGGGTTGATGCTGATACCCTTGAAGAAATGTATTCGCTAACAAGAGCAGAAGGTTTTGGTAAAGAAGTGAAAAGGAGAATTTTAATTGGTTCTTATGCTCTTTCTTCAGGTCATTACAATGAGTATTATGAAAAAGCACAGTGCATTAGGGCATTAATCAGAAATGATTTTATAAAAGCGTTTGAAAAAATAGATTACATACTTGTGCCATCTGCTCCAACAGAGGCTTTTGGCTTAAATGAAAAGCCAGACCCGCTAATTATGTGCATCAATGATGTGTTTACCGTGCCGGCAAGCTTAGCAGGGTTACCTGCTATTTCTGTTCCTGTTGGACTTTCCAATGAAGGCTTACCACTTGCTTTACAAGTAATTGGAAATTATTACGATGAAGCTGGAATATTAAATATGGCAAGTGTGATAGAGCAAAATTGTGGCAGAATAGTTAATTCCCTTACGTAATATGTTTTCTTATAGTAACTATAGCATTATGATTATTTTGGCTATAGGAAACAAGAGCTTGATTTTTACAGCTAAATAACAGACCATCAAAGGCACACATAAATATCTACAATGAAAGAAAAAACTTTCACAATCATTGATGGTTATGGTTTTCTTTTCAGAGCTTATTACGTTTTGCATCATTTGACTACCACAGCTGGTATTCCAGTAGGTGCTGTGTACGGTTTTCTTAATATGGTTCTGAAGTATATTTCCCATTCGGACTACTTAACTATAGCACTTGATTCTGGCAAAAAAAATTTCAGGCACAGTTTATATTCTGAGTATAAAGCAAACAGAGTAACACCTCCTGAGGATCGATCTGGACAGTAATGTAGCAATTTTCAGTATGGACGA
Organism: Wolbachia endosymbiont of Tuta absoluta; assembly: GCF_059414725.1. Lineage (NCBI taxonomy): Bacteria > Pseudomonadati > Pseudomonadota > Alphaproteobacteria > Rickettsiales > Anaplasmataceae > Wolbachia > Wolbachia endosymbiont of Tuta absoluta. The sequence goes on along the minus strand of NZ_JBNRJY010000260.1, from coordinate 103 downwards.
AAACAATCCTCATATTGTAAAATTTGCCAAAGAAGGAAAAATTACCTGTGTATATGAAGAAGGTTTTGTAACCATTAAAAAAGGAGACTGGAAAATCCGGATC